>JAEEYJ010000068.1 GCA_016291725.1 Solobacterium sp. | reverse complement strand
TCCTGTCCGCCAGCACCAGACCGTCCTTGTCCAGTGTCGCCAGCACATACGCACAGTCCACTGCGCTGCACAGCTTCGCTGCGGCATCTGCCGCATCCTCCACTGTTACGACGGGGAGGCCGGTCAGCTGACCCAGCTCCCATCGGTTCGGCTTGATCATGGACGCACCGTGGTATCTACTGGGATCATTGCCTACAGGATCAACAAATACCGGTACTGCTTTCTGACGGCACAGCCGGATGATCTCATGCACAAGGTGCTCCGTAAGGAAGCTCTTCCGGTATTCCGTCATCAGAACGATATCATAGGCACCTATAAGATCCTGCAGCCTCTGCAGGATCTCCTGCTCCATCGCAGGCGGAGTCTGCAGAGCGTCTTCCCGGTCGACGCGCTGGATCTGCCGGCAATGATCGTTGTAATACCGCTGCTTCAGCATGGTCATCTTCTGCGGCAGTACCATCATATTCACAGTATCCACGCCCTTCTCTCTCAGCAGGGAAAGAAGTCGCCGGCCTTCTTCATCGCTGCCGATCACAGCAAACAATGCCGTATCCACACCCAGTGCAGCCAGGTGAGCAGCCACGTTCGCTGCACCGCCCGGACTGAACCGGGCCTCGGTATTCTCCAGAAAAACAGGAACCGGCGCTTCACGGGAAAAACGCTCGGTCACGCCGAAGCGCCATATGTCCAGCATAGCGTCTCCGATGACCAGCGCTTTATTGTTTTTATTGTGTACCGGTATGTTCTCCATTGTTCCTTTGTACTGCGGTGTATGCATCAAAACGAATCCCCGCTGTTCTGCCATTCTTACCGGCAAAGCGGCGGGGAGATCATTCTGCAATATACGGTATGTTTATCCGTATGCGGTCATTCACACATTATTTTACAACTGTAATGATTACGTCAGGTTCCTCGCCGGATGTGAGGATGACGTCTTCGCCGATTTCCAGCACTTCCAGTACAGGCGCTTCATACTTCTCTGCCATAGCAAAACTCCTTTTTCATTCTTTTCTTCAATACAGAAATCATTCTGCAATACATTCAGTCAGTCGCAGGTAATTATTCTACTGTCGCTGTAAGAACGATCTCAGGCTCCTCGCCGGATGTGAGGATGACGTCTTCGCCGATGTCCAGTACTTCCAGTACAGGCGCTTCATACTTTTCTGCCACAGCAAAACTCCTTCTAAATATCTGTCTTCATCACAGTTTTCATACTGCAATGCAAAGCCTGCCATTTACCATATATGGTTGCAGCTATTATTTTATATATGTGTCTAAAACTTCAGGTTCTTCTCCGGATGTGAGGATGACGTCTTCGCCGATGTCCAGTACTTCCAGTACAGGTGCTTCATACTTTTCTGCCATAACAGTGCTCCCTTCAAACAGCTGATCTGCCTGCCGCAAAACAGTCAGTTCCCTGTTTCCATAATCATATATCAGTCAGGGATTCTCTGTAAACCGCATTGATTCCGCCAGAAGCCGATCATCTCTCGTACGATGATTTCCTAGGAAACTTTTTCATCATCAGTTTCCCGTATTTTTCCAGGTCTTCTTCACTCGTTCCTTCGCTGTCGTTCAAGCATACCAGTTTCGGACCGCGCCGGAAATACAGCCTTTCCTTCTTTGATCTGAAAAACCGTTCAATCATACAGAACTGAAGATCAAGGTACTTCGATGCCAGCAGCATATCCCTGCCGATGCGCTTGTATCTGTTCCATCGCGTGTTCCTGTACCCTTTATACGTCTTCAGAGTGCATAGATCATTGGCGATCATGTAGTAGTGGAAGATGGCTCTCTGGATATCGCCGTCCGCTCTCAGCCTGTTCTTTGAAGCGGCTGCGAATTCCTCTGCAAACTCCGCTCTGCAGCCTGCCAGCGCTGTTTTTGTATATACATCGATGTTGTGGGACGGAACGAGGTTCATCCGGATGCCGTAGTGGGCCAGGATCATCTGCTGGGAGCGGTAGAGCGCTGTATACCAGTAACCTTTCGGCTGTATCCTCTGTTCGTACATGCGCACGACAGGCTTTCCGTCCTTGAAGAAGAAATCTTCCTTCACATGATTGCCGAAGAACATATCATCGCAGGCATACAGGAAGACCTCCGAAAGTCCGGGGATCCGGTCCAGGAAGGATTCGATCACGTTACTGTTGTAGCAGGGAAGCAGCTCCTGCGGCATGAATTCAGAATGGTCTACCACCGTAATCCTGCTGTTGTCCGTATTCAGCCATTCCGGTACTCTGGAGTCCATCAGGATGTAGATATGATGGATCCACGGTGCGTATTTCTCTACGGACCGCAGTGAAAACATCAGTTCATGGTTATCGCGGAAACGGCAGGCAGAATCGGTGCTGTTCTTTTCATACCGGCTTCTTTTTTCCAGCCATGCTTCATCGCTTCCGTTGACGTAGTTGTATACCAGATCGATCTCCATCCTGCTTCCTTCTACAGTCTCAATACAGCATTCATTACAGTGCGTCAAGCACAGAAAGAGAATGCCCTGCGGCATCCTCTTTTCTTCAATCAAACACCTGGTCCAGCTTATCCCTCAGGAAATCACAGGAGTACTTCAGGTTCTCTTCCCAGGCTTCCGGACGGTCACACCAGAATTCTCCGTTGAACATCCGGACACCGAGATCCTTCAGCACCTTCAGGTTGGATACATAGTCCGTCAGGCCGGTCCCCCACGGTACGCTTCTGTCCGTCTTCGGATTGGTTTCCTTCAGGTGGCAGGCAAAGATGTGGCCCGCGCCCGTCTTCAGATCCTCATTGACGCTTTTCTCATAGCCGAAATCATGGCGCGCACCCGCAAGGTTTCCGATATCGGGATAGACACCAAGATACGGACTGCCGATGAGATGGACATAAGCCATTCCCTTTTCCACGGTATCAATGAAATCCCGGTCCATCATGGTTTCAAATCCCAGCAGGACACCCTTTCTGGCTGCCATCTCCGCTGCTGTTTTCAGGTTCCTGATGAATTCCGCCCTGGTTTCTTCATTCGCTTCTTCATAGTAGCAGTCGTAGCCGGCCAGCTGAATGATGCGGATGCCCAGATCAGCCGCAAAGTCAATGGCCTTCTCCATGATCTCCATGGCCTTTTCGTGCTTCTCTTTGCCCAGGGAGCCCAGAGAATACTTGCGCTGGGCGCTGAAGCACATGGTATAGATGGGTGTACCGGTTTTCTTCATCAGATGGACCAGTTCATCCTTTTCTTCCTTTGACCAGTAGAGACGGGAGATCTTCTCATCGGTCTCATCGATGGAAATCTCCACCCAATCAAAACCGGCCTTTCTGCAGGCAGTGAGTTTCTCCTCCCAGCTCAGGTCCTTGGGCATGGATTTCTCATACATGCCCAGCAGATACGGTTTATTTCTGCCCATAGTACGCTCCGGGACCATGCTTGCGCAGGTAGTGCTTGTCCAGCAGTTCCTGCTGCATCCGCTCTGCCTGCGGATTGATCATTCTGGACAGGAACGCCATCTTGGCAACTTCCTCCAGGACCACTGCGTTATGTACTGCATTCTCTGCGTCCGTTCCCCAGGTGAAGGGACCGTGGGAGTGAACCAGTACACCCGGCATCTGATCCGGATCGATGCCTCTTCTGCGGAATTCCTCTACGATGACATTGCCGGTTTCCAGCTCATATTCCCCGGCAATCTCTTCCGGCGTCATTTTCCTTGTGCAGGGAACATCACCGTAGAAATAGTCTCCCTGCGTTGTGCCCAATGCAGGAATATCCCTGCCGGCCTGTGCCCAGCCGACCGCGAATGTACTGTGTGTATGGACAACACCGCCGATGTTCGGGAATTCACGGTAGAAGACCAGATGCGTCGGTGTATCGCTGCTGGGACGGTAGCGGCCTTCCACAACATTGCCTTCCAGATCCACAACAACCATGTCCTCCGGCTTCATTACGTCATACTCTACACCGGAAGGCTTGATGACAAACAGTCCGCTTTCACGGTCAATCGCACTGACATTTCCCCAGGTGAACGTTACCATTCCGTACTTCGGCAGCAGCAGGTTCGCCCGGCATACTTCTTCCTTCAGTTTCTCCAGCATATACAATCCCTCTCTATTCCTTTACTTCGTAGACAGCTGCTTCGTTCCTGGTGTGATTGGCAGCCAGGATGTATTCTTTTCCGTTGTGATGGATGACATCAAGGTTGGCAGGTCCGCCTCCCTGGTCTACTGTATGAACCGTATATTCACCGTTCTCCCAGGTCAGTACGAAGCACTCACAGTCAATCCGCCGGATTCCGGCAACGAAGCATGGCTTTCCGGCCAGTGTTGTGCCGACCAGCGCATGCGCGAAGTCGATCTCGTTCGGGTATGTGTAGTCAACCGTGTATCTGCCGTCCTTCAGCTTGTAGACGTTGATCCGGTTCCCGTGGAACGGTTCGATCGTCATGATCTCTTCCTGACCGTCACCGTCGATATCCGCCAGGGCTATTTCGGAAATCATACCGTCCAGGATCTTCGTTACTTTCCAGTCTTCATCTCCGTGCGGAGGTGTAACCCTCATAATGCCGGCATCCGATCCGAAATAACCGCATACCCTTCCTTCGTATTCACCGCGGGAATAGCCGTGATTGCGGAAATAGCCGTCTCCGATCTGCCGCAGTACAACATTCTCATTCTCAAGATCCGCCGGCACTTCTCCGACATAGATCTGTCCCGGACGGCTCCAGTCGCCTTTGTCACGCTTGTCCCTTGCGATGGTAGCGCATATGACATAGTCCTTTCCGTCTGCATGGTAGATGTCAAAGCGGTGCAGATAAGGAAGATTGAAGACATCCTTGACCTGCCAGCCGTCCTCTGTCTTCCTGCCCCAGACGAGCTTGGAAGCAGACGGTGAGATCTTCAGGTAGAACTCATTGACCGCAAGGAATTCACCCTTCCTGGTCGGGAAGGGAATGATGGACATACAGCCGCCTCTGCCGCCTTCCCAGACGGTTTCCTTTTTGCTGAAGCCATCACCAGTATAGGAATAGCACTGGCTCTCCGGGTTTTCCGAAGCGAAAAAAGCGTAAACATCATCATCGATATTCATGTGGCTTGTGCAGTAGCAGCGCACAATATCATCCAGATGAATCTTTTCAAAGCGCATGATTATGGTCTCCCTCCATTGTTGTTAACTCAAGTATAATGCATTTTTCCGGCTGATTGACGCCGTAAGAAGAACATGGAACAATGTGCATTCTGCAGACAGAAAAAGACCGGAGCATTCTCCGGTCGATGATTCCGATCAGGCTCCGGGCTTGCCCAGCAGCTTGAACATGTTTTTCTTGTAGACCTCGACTCCCGGTTGATTGAACGGGTTGATGTCCAGCATATAGCACGTCATGGCACAGGCCACAAAGAACCAGTAGCACATATAGCCGAAGGTTTCCGCCTTCATATCCGGAATGGTAATGATCAGATTCGGTACATTGCCGGTCTCGTAGTGCGCCTTCAGAGTGCCTTCCATAGCCTGGGCATTGACCCAGTCCAGTTTCTTCCCGCTGAGGTAGTTCATACCGTCGGAATTCTCTGCATCCTCCGGCACCACCATCGCGCAGCCGGGATCCTTGACTTCGATCACTGTTTCAAACAGGACTTTCTTGCCTTCCTGGATGAACTGTCCCAGGGAATGAAGGTCCGTGGAGAAGATAACGGAATCCGGCAGGATGCCCTTCCCCTCCTTGCCTTCGCTTTCTCCGAAGAGCTGCTTGAGCCACTCCATGTAGCTGCGCATCTGCATCTCGTAGGACACATACATCTCCACATCGTAGCCTCTAGCCTGCAGAATGCGGCGCTCTACGGCGTACCTGTACGCATCGTTGGCCTTCAGGTCATCGGTGTTCAGATCATGATTGGCCTTCAGGAAACCCTTCATCACCTCACGGATATTGATGCCTGCCAGTGCCATCGGCAGCAGTCCCACCGCTGTCAGACCGGAGTAGCGGCCGCCGATGTCATCGGGAATGACGAATGTCTCATAGCCTTCCCTGTCCGCAAGTTCCTTCAGTACACCCCTGGCCTTGTCCGTTGTGCAGAGGATGCGCTCCCTTGCGCCTTCCTTGCCGTACTTTTCTTCCATATGCGCACGCAGAATGCGGAAGGCCAGCGCGGTTTCCGTTGTCGTACCGGACTTGGAGATTACATTGACAACCGTACGCTTGTCCTTGATGTAATCCATCACTTGCTTCATATAGGTGCCTGAGAAGGTATTGCCTGCGAAGATGATCTCCGGTCCTGTGGAAGGATACAGTCCTTTGATCATTTCAATGGCTGCCCGGGCACCGAGATAGCTTCCGCCGATGCCGCAGACAACAACAACATCCGTCCTGTCCTTCAGGCGCTCTGCCGCATCAATCATGCGTGCAAATTCTTCTTCATCGTAGTTGAGTGCCCAGTCCACCCAGCCGAGGAAGTCATTTCCGGCACCGGTCTTGTCATGGATCATCCGGTGGATCTTGGTTACGATTTCCTGGTAGGGCGCAACATCAAAGCTTCCTGCAAATCGGTCGTTCAGTGTAATCATCGTTTCATCTCCTTTTCGGCTGCTGTGATCCAGCCTTCCAATTGTTCGCTCAGGGACCGGAAACCAAGCTTTCCCTCCGGGAGGGAAACCTTCATACTGATGCGGTTGACACCGGGACGTACCCGTATGTGCTTCAGCGCCTTCAATGAAAGCCTTGCCTGATTGGTTTCTTCATCGAAATCTATGACTTTAACACGCACGGTATCACCGATCTTCACGAATCTGCCGATATCCCGTACATATCCGTCACTGATTTCCGAAATATGGATCAGACCGCTGATGTGCTCATCCAGCTCCACAAACGCACCGTACGGCTGGATACCGGATACTTTGCCTTCTACGATCTGCCCTGCCCTGTATTTCATACAACAGAAGTATAACACGCTTCTGCTACCTGACAAACGGCAGACAATGCGTTAGAATAGTGCTGTGCAGAAACAGGAGTCAATGAATATGAGCGAATTGAAGGAAAGAGATCTCAGTGAAGTCATTGCGGATATTGAGCGTACGGTGAACATGATCCGGCCCTACATCCAGGCAGACGGTGGAGACGTGCAGTTGGTCGATTTCCAGGACGGAATCGTAACTGTCAAGATGCTGGGCGCCTGTGCAGGCTGCTTCATGATTGATTCCACTCTGACGGACGGAATCCAGGCAATCCTGATGGATGAAGTTCCGGAAGTCAAAGGTGTAACCATGGACACTGAGTATCTGATGACACCGGAGTATATCTGAAAAACGGAAAATCAGGACAGAATCCTGATTTTTTTGTTGTTTTCTGCAATATTTTTTCATTTTTGCGTTTATTGTTTGTTTTCAACGAATACTATCCCTGCTTTTTCTTGTATATACACCTTTCTGTGTATTACATTTTCTGTGTTGGAGGAATGATTATGGAACATCCTTTTGAAGAATTCGGCTCCATGGTATTCGGAGAACAGGAGATGCATGAGCGTCTGCCGAACCCGGTCTACCAGGCATGGAGAAAAGCCCTGGCCAATGAACAGGGACTTGACCGGCCTACTGCAGATGCCATTGCACACGCGATGAAGCGCTGGGCAATGGAGAAAGGCGCCACCCACTACACCCACTGGTTCCAGCCGATGACCGGATCCACAGCAGAAAAGCATGAAGCGTTCGTCAATCCGGACAATGTCAGCCGGATGCCTGTCACCCGGTTTTCCGGCAAATCCTTGATCAAGGGTGAACCGGATGCCAGCAGTTTTCCGAACGGCGGTCTTCGCGGTACATTCGAAGCCAGAGGCTATACATACTGGGATGCTGCATCCCCTGTCTTCATACACAACAATGTACTGTGCATTCCTACTGTATTTGTTTCCTACAACGGAGAATCACTGGACAAAAAGAACCCTCTCCTGAAATCCATCAAAGTAATCAACGAAGCAGCCACCAGAATTGTCAATATTCTCGGTGAAAAGGATGTCCGTTCGTGCAAACCGATGTGCGGTCTGGAACAGGAATACTTCCTGATCGACCGGGATCTGTTCCGCCGAAGAACCGATCTGCGCTTTACCGGACGTACACTGTTCGGTTCCCCTGCACCGAAGGCACAGGAGCTCGGAGACCACTATCTCGGCAAGATCCCTTCACGTGCCCAGGCATTCATGAGAGAAGTCAATGCAGAGCTCTGGAAGCTGGGCATATTCGCCAAGACCGAGCACAACGAAGCAGCCCCGGGACAGTTTGAACTGGCTTCCGTATTCAATGATTCCAACATTGCGGTGGACGAGAACCAGCTGGTCATGGAGATCCTGCAGAACACAGCGGAAAAGCACGGACTGGCCTGTCTGCTGGCGGAAAAGCCGTTTGCAGGCATTAACGGTTCCGGCAAGCACTGCAATTTCTCCCTGACGACCGATACCGGACAGAACCTGTTCTCACCGGGAGACAAGCCGGCTGAGAATGTACGCTTCCTGGTGTTTATCTGTGCGTTCATCAAAGCGGTGGACGAATATGCCGGACTGCTGAGGCTCTCGGCAGCCAGCGCAGGATGCGACTACCGCCTGGGCGGCAACGAAGCGCCTCCCGTAATCATCTCCGTCTATCTGGGCAGCTACATCCAGGAGATCCTGGAAGGACTGACAACAGATACTGCTTCAGAGAAAAGTATAAAGAAGTCTGCCTATGATCCTGTACTGGGGCTCGCCTATGTGCCGCGTGACAACTCCGACCGCAACCGGACATCGCCCGTTGCCTTTACCGGCAACAAGTTCGAATTTCGTATGGTCGGTTCTGCACAGTCCGGTGCGCTGGCAAATACCGTACTGAACGCCGCACTGGCAGAGTCCCTGAACAGCATCAGCGCTCAGCTAGAAGGCCTGAAGTACATTCAGGATATCCGGGAAAAAGCATTGCAGATCTGCGCGGAGATCTACCGCAGCCACAAGCGTGTTGTCTTCAACGGTGACGGCTATTCGGAGGAATGGAAAGCAGAGGCTGCACGCAGAGGACTGCCGGATCTGGTATCCTGCGTAGATGTCATCGATGTCATGGATGATCCGAAGTCCCTGGAACTGTTCACCGGACTGGGCATCTACAATGAAGCGGAACTGGTCTCCCGCAAAGCGGTATTCATCGAGAACTACATCAATACCCTAAGTATTGAAGGAAGGACGCTGCTGGAGATGATCCGTACAGAAATCCTGCCGATGATGACGGAAGACTGGAAAAACAGCTTTG
>JAEEYJ010000007.1 GCA_016291725.1 Solobacterium sp. | reverse complement strand
CTATTCCGCTGCCGGGACATAGTAGAAATCGTCCGCGGGCATTGCACCGCCTACCGAAGCAGGATTCGCATCAAACAGCACCTGGAAGTATCCCTCCAGCGCAGGCTTCAGATCCTCGCCGGTAATGCATACGATGCTTGCGTCAGGAATGGCAAGCTTCGCAATCTGCGCACTGCCTGTAATCTCATACTTCGCGATCAGCTCCGCAGATGCGTCGACGTCCGCAAGCACCTCGGCGATGGATGCTTCATAGTTCTTCAGGAAGGCATCTACAGCTTCGGGATTCTCTTCGATGAAGGCTTTGCGGGCGACGAGGCATCCCATAGTCAGTACACTTCCGTCATTGGCGGCAGCTGCGTATTCCTTCGTCATATCCAGTGCCTTGTGAACATCCGGGTTCTTCATCATGATCGTTGTGACCGCCGGTACCGGCAGCATGCACAGGTCGATGTTTCCCTGGATCATGTTCGCGGAGATAACGCTGGCTTCATCGAACATAACGGTAACGTCCTCGCCCGGTGTGAGGCCGTTCTGCTTCAGAACATAATTGATGATGTACTCGGGGTTGCTGCCCTGGCCGTTGCAGTAGATGGTACGGCCGCGCAGGTCTTCAACGCTCTTTACACTGTCACCGTTCTCAAGGATGTAGAGAACACCGAGGCAGTTGATCGCAATGATCTGTACACCGCCGTTGGTCTTGCTGTAAAGGTTGGCAGCGACGTTGGTCGGCAGGGCACCGATGTCCAGGTCCCCGTTGGATATCCGGGCAACGACGTCCGTGACTTCCGGTGTAAGTGTGAAGTGATAGTTCGGATAGACGCCGTTTTCTGCGTCATCCATGAGTTTGATGGCACCCATGCCGGTCGGTCCCTTCAGGACACCGACATTGATATCCACCGCAGTGACATCCACAGGTTCTTCCGGTTCTGTTTTCTCTGCACACCCGGTGAGCAGGGATACACTCATCGCCAGAGCCATGAACAATGAAGCAATTCTTTTCATATTTCTTTCCTCTTTTCTTTCAGAACGTCTTCAATATACAGGCGAAAGAAAAAGATGTACATTGCAATTGCAATGTACATCGGTATCAGAGGATTTCGAAACGGTTTCCCTGGAAGCGGATGATCCCTTCTTCCTGCATCCGGCTGAGCTCCCTTGAGAGTGCGCTCTGGTTGGTGCCGAGATAGACTGCCATCGCTTCCCGGCTGAAGGGAAGGACAATGGTTGTACCGTCCTTGGCAGCATACTGGCTGAGCAGGGTGATGACCTTCTCACGGATCGTGAGCTTGCTCAGGACCTGGATCCGGTCATTGAGGCGCAGGAGGCGTCCTGCCAGCATGCTCATGAAGCGCCTTGTGAGCTCTGTGTCCAGCGGCTGCTGCGGCGGGGTGCGCATAGATGCAGTATCCATCATCAGCACCCGGGCATCCGTGACGCTTTCCATGGAGACCTGGGTGTCCGTGCCCAGCCAGCACAGGGCTTCGCCGAAGGTGATGCCGGGGGTCACCGTTGCCATGAGCAGCTGGTTGCCGTCAAAGTCGTCCATGGAGACATGAATGATCCCCTCCAGTACCAGCCCGAACTGAGGGAGAGGATCGCCTGCCCTGTGCAGCTGTTCACCGCGCCGGCAGGTACGTTCCTGGGCATGGAAAAAGTGCAGCGCGTAATCCAGTTCCTTCCCGCGCAGGCCTTTGAAGAGTACACACTGATCCAGTTCTTTTCCGTCCATCGGTACCATCATAGCAATTCCTTGGTAAAATAAACAGTATACGGAACGAGAGGTAAAGTATGAGCAGTAAAGTTTATCGCATCGGCATCGTCAAATATACAGATCATGCATCCCTGAACCGGATTGAAGCAGGCATCAGAACCGGTCTGGACAGGTTGGCAGAACAGCAGAATATCACAATCGACTACGATGGCCTGGTCTTTGACGGGCAGGCAGACATGGAACGCATGAAGGAGATCGGCAGAACCCTGGCAGGGGAAAAGGTGGATCTGGTCATCAGTATCGCTACGCCGCCGACAGTCGCTATGAAGGAGATCCTGGAAGCGGCGGAGATCCCGATGCTGTTCCGTGCGGTATCCGACCCCATCAGTGCCAGGGTCATTGATTCCTATGAGCATCCGGGCAGATACATTACCGGGACATCGGATTCTCTGGACGGCAGGGAACTGGCCGGTGCTATGCTGAAGGCAGTACCGGAGATAAGGAAGGCCGGCCTGCTGTACAATACAGAGGAGTTCTCTTCCAAGATTCCTGTTCAGGAGGCGAAGGATTTCCTGGATGAACACGGAGTGGAATGGGTGGAAGCCACACCGCATACAGAGGATGAAGTTCCGGCAGCCGTCATGGAACTGATCCATAAGGGCGTACAAGCCGTGCTCACACCCACGGACAATACCATCATGAGCGCTGAGATGCAGATTTCTCCGCTGTTCACTTCCGCCGGCATTCCGCAGTTTACAGGCTCCCACGCGTTCACCATCAACGGTGCGTTCATGGGACTGGGCAGTTACTACCGGGACAGTGATATCCGGACCATGAACCTTGTGGAAGATCTGCTGATCAAAGGGAAGAATCCGAATGATATGCCGGTCATCCGTGACCCGCATACTTTCGCGGCCATCAACAACCAGGTATGCGAAGCGCTGGGATTCGACAAGGATCTGCTGAAGAGCAGGATTGCGGAGCTCGGCATGAACACACTGTTCCTGGATTCCCAGGAAGAATTCGACGAAGACAGCGATCTGTAACTGAAAAAAGCATCCAGGAATCATTCTGGATGCTTTTTTTGTTTATCTG
>JAEEYJ010000067.1 GCA_016291725.1 Solobacterium sp. | reverse complement strand
CCTTCGAAGGGGCCTGTGCCACGGTAAATCAGTTCTACGACAACGGGGAGTGGGGTCACTACGGGCTCCGGAGGCTTGCGGAACGGATCCTGGACGCCTATCACCGCCGGAAATCCTCTGCACAGGTAAGGAAGGAGGCAAAGAAATGAAGGACCTCTATCTGACCCTGCCGCCTCTGGCTCCGGACTATGCCGGAGCCTGTGAAGTGTTGTATGAACTGGGCGGTCTGGTACTCATCCACGATGCCACAGGCTGCACGGTCAACTATGTATCATTTGATGAACCACGGTGGCATGAACGGCCAGGGTATGTTTTCTGCAGCGGGCTGAATGAAATCGATGCTGTTATGGGCAATGATGATGTGCTGATCGACAAGGCGCTGAAGGCTGCGGATCTGCTGCATCCCTCCTTCATTGCCTATGTCGGCAGTTCCGTTCCGATGATCGTCGGTACGGATTTCACCGGGATTGCGGCAGAGACGGAAACCCGCAGCGGCATCCCTTCCTTCGGCTTTGACTGCAACGGAATCGGCACCTGCAGCGAAGGAGCTGCCCGGACGATGCTGGCAATGGTGCAGCGCTTCTGCGGCAGAAAGACAGAAAACAGCGGTACGCTGGTGCTGGGGCTTCTGCCGATGGACGACAACGGCGTGGAAGAAACACGCAGGGTCAAGGAACTGTTTCCGGACCTCAGAGCCTGCCTCAGCTTTGACTGTACAATGGATGATCTGAAGAATGCCCAGAATGCCGCGGACGCTGTTGTTGTCTCTGCCTGCGGACTGCCGGCTGCCCGGTACCTGGAGAAAGAATACGGCATTCCGTACACGGTCGGTCTGCCGCTGAAGCAGGCGTATAAGGAACACCGGTCCCTGCTGGTTGTCGGAGAAGATATCCGGGCGCAGAGCCTGGCGGATGCACTGGGAAACGCTGATGCGCTGGATCTTTTCTCCTCCGAAGGAACAGCGAAGCACCATACACGGGACGAGGATGAAATCCGTGCCCTCCTTGCCCGCTATGACAATGTCATTGCGGATCCTTGTTTCCGGCCGATGGTCAAAGGGAACTTCATTCCGATGCCATCGGTATCCGTATCGGGCGGCATCTTCCGCTCGGAGATTGATCCACTGGATACAGATACAATCGCATCGCTCCTGATATAATGAAAGCAGGAGGGAACCACTATGACTGAGCGCTATTCCCATCTCATCGTAACGGAACTGAAGAAGGAACCGGAGATGACTCCGGAATTCCGGAAACTCTACAACAGCTTTGCCAAACGTATTCTGTGGATTGATGACGATGTTGTACCGGGTGCGTTCCAGATGAACACATCCTGGTACTGCAGTGTTCCGGACAAGGATCCGGTGTTTCCTGAGCATTCCCATGATTGCGCAGAGATCATCGGCTTCTTCGGTACGGATCCGGACAATCCCAACGATCTTCATGGTGAAGTGCAGGTCGATCTGGACGGAGAGCCGCACAAGGTTGACCGTTCCTGCTTGATCTTTGTACCGCCCTGCCTGCCGCACGCCATCCATATTCACCGTGCAGACCGGCCGATCTTCCACTTCTCCGTCGTCACGGACAGCCACTACAACAACGGTGCCTACCGTTGAACCGGATTCATGGAGGAGAAAGTATATGAAAACAATTGTCTGCTTCGGTGATTCCAACACCTGGGGATACATGCCGAAAAAAGAGGAACCGTTCATCACAGCTGCCAACCGCTTCCCGTGGGATGTCCGGTGGCCGGGTGTTCTGCAGGAGAAGCTGGGTCCGGCATACCGTATCGTAGAGGAAGGCCTCAACGGGCGTACGACAGCGTTTGAGTGCCCGATGGAGGAGAACCGGAGCGGTCTTCAGGAGATCGGAATCTGTCTGGAAATCCAGACTCCGGTGGACCTTGTCATCATCATGCTCGGAACAAACGATACCAAGTTCACCATCAATCTGCCGCCCTATGTCATTGCGCACGGCATCGACCGTTTGATCAGAAAGATCAAAGGCGCAGGATACGGACCGGACGGTGCAGATCCGGAGATTCTGATCGCTGCCCCGCCGCATCTTGGTGAAACCATTGAGGAAACCTGGTCATGCACAGAGTTTGACCGTTCATCCGTAGCACGGGACAGAGAACTTGCAGGATACTACAGGGAAGCTGCTGCCCGGGCCGGTGTGCACTTCGTGGATACCGGTGCCCTGATTACCGCGGATCCGGCTGACTGCGTCCACATGAACGAAGAAGGACATGCAAGGATGGCAGGCCTGATGTATGGAGAAATCAAGTCCATTCTTGGGTAAAAGAAAAGGCATGGCGCCCGGCAGAGCATCATGCCTTTTACTTTTCAGTATCCTGGATATCCACGATCACTGGATTTCCTTCCTGACCTTCACATACCGTAACAATGCTGTATTCCTTCTGTGTACTCAGGATCATTCCGATCCGCTGCTTTTCACAGAGAAAGCGGTATTGCCCGCCGCAGTCTGTCCCCAGCAGCTCTTCGGGGATATACCGGACACCGATCAGTCCCTCAGCAGCCTGATCGAACAGTGCCTGCAGATCTTCCGTCAATGTACTGTCCATGGCTTCCTGCTGTATTCCAGTATTATCCTCTGTACTGCAGGCTGCCATCAGTACAGCCAGCAGGAATAAACGCTTCCATCGCTTCATAGATGCCTCTGTACACAGTGACGTGAAACACAGCAGTCAATGACATCCACCGGTGGAATCCTTCACCGAATTACGGTACGATATCAGTATTGGAGGCTGTGCCTATGAAATACATCGGTGTTTTTGATTCCGGGCTCGGCGGGCTGACCGTCGTCCGCAGCATCCTGCAGAAAAGGCCGCAGGAGAACATCGTCTTCTTCGGTGATAGTCTGAACATGCCCTACGGGGATAAAACAAAGGAAGAAATCACCGGCTTTGCCCTGCACAACATGCAGGTACTGGAGCATTTCGATCTCAAAGCACTGGTCATTGCCTGCAACACAGCGGATTCCGCTGCGGGGGATGCCGTTGCGGCAAAAGCGAAGGAACCGGTATACGGAGTTGTCCGCTACGCTTCCCAGGCAGCTGTAAAAGCTGCACGGAACAAACGGATCGGTGTCATAGCGACCCAGGCAACCGTACGCAGCGGTGCATATCCCCGGACACTGAAGCAGCTGATGCCGGAAGCTGAAATATTCGCCGCGGCCTGTCCTGCGCTTGTCCCGCTCATTGAAGCAGGCCATCTGGCCAAGGATGATCCTCAGATCCGGGAAGCGCTGGAAGGCTGCCTGCCTGCTCTGATCAGAGAAGGCATTGATACTCTGATTCTGGGGTGCACGCACTACCCTCTGATCGCTGATACCATCGCAGGCATGTATCCGGAGATCTGCCTGATCTCTTCCTCCGATGCGGCAGCGGATATCGTTCTGGACAGCGTTCCTGCGGATCCGGACGACTGCGGCATCCAGAAGATCTACGTATCCTCCCAGCCGGAGTTCTTTACCCGGAAAGCAGCCATCTTCATGGGAGACCTGCTGAAGACAGACGCAGAATTGTTCAAGGAGTAGCATACGGCATTCAAAGCATGGCATCCCGCTGCGCTGGAAGCCGCCGAAGAATCTGAACAGAATCACTTAGGGAATCCAGAAAGATTCCCTTTCTTTTCCCCGGCATCCGGCAGGGGGCTGTTCTGCCGGAATCAGATTGTACAGACATCCCCTTTCTGTAACACACACGTCCGTAGAGGAACACCTCGGTATACCTCTATAATGTAAATGGATTCATCCAGGGCAGTGCCCTGCGGGAGGAGCGCATTATGAAGACAACATTCTCGTATGACCACTACTATCTCTACGAAGAGATCAAGAACAATCTGGAGTACTTCGCCGGGAAGTATCCGGAGCTCTGTCAGGTGCAGGTCCTGTGTGTAACGGAAGCCGGCCTGAACCAGTATGCTGTGACACTGACCAATACAGGCACAGGAGACGCCCTGTCCAAGCCGGGATACTACATGGACGGCAACATCCATGCCGGGGAAGTCACTGCGTCCATGACCTGCATGTATCTGATCGATTATCTGCTGACCAACTACGGTGAAAACACAGAAATCACGGATCTGCTGGATACTGAAACCATCTATGTTCTTCCGAGAATCTCGCCGGACGGAGCGGAGTGCTATCTGACGACACCGGAATTCATGTATTCCGCACCGCGCGACTGGAAGGAAGTATTCGGAGGAGTGGCACCGGAGGACATCGACGGAGACGGTGTCGTGCGTATGATGCGGTACAAGGATCCCTACGGCATCTGGAAGATCGATCCCGAGGATCCTGAGCAGATGGTTGAAAGAAAGCCTGATGAAACTACAGGGGACTTCTATTCTGTATGGACGGAAGGTTCCTTTGAGGAATATGACGGGGATGAGAACCTGAAGGAAAAGAAGATGAAGTGGAGCATGAACTTCAACCGCAACTTCCCCTACGGCTGGTTCCCGGATCCCCGCGAGATCGGAGCCGGTGACTATCCCCTTTCCTTCCCGGAAATCAAGGCTGTCCATGACTTCATCGTTTCCCATCCCAATATCGGCGGCATCAGTGCGATGCATACAACTGCGGGAATGATCCTCTTCCCTCCGGGAACCAGACCGGAAGCACAGGGCATTCCTGCGGATATGAAGGCTTTCCGGGCAATCGGGCAGATGGGCACCGAAGAGACCGGCTATCCCTGCGTAAATATCTTTGATACGTTCCTGGCCGACCAGGTGAACTATTCCTCGGGTGCGCTGGACGACTGGGCATACGAGAACCTCGGCATCGCTGCCTATACAGTTGAACTGTGGGATCTGGCAAACAAGGTCGGCATGCCGGAGGATATGACAGCCCGGATCACCGGCGGACTGGACACCAAGATACGCCGGTACAATGCCTACCGGAACTGGGTAAAGGAGAACGCGCCGGAAGAGTATGTGCCTTGGCATGAATTTGACCACCCTTACTTCGGTAAGGTAGAGATCGGAGGCTACAACTACAAGTTCACCCAGCAGAACCCTCCCGGACACATGCTGAGGGAACTCTGCGAAGGAATCGCCCGGTACATGATCCGCTTTGCCCGCTGCATGCCGCATGTGGAAGTCGTATCCCTGCAGAAGGAGTACATCACGGAAGGCGTCTACAGGATTACAGCGGTTGTAGGCAACCGGGGATTCCTGCCGACGAACATCACCGACCAGGCAGTACGGGCAGCGGTGAACAAGCCCGTCATCGTGGAGATCAGCGGTGTGAAGGAGCTTGTGACAGGAAAAGAAAAGGAAGAGATCGGCGATCTTTCCGGATTCTCCCGGGCGCAGACAAAGGTCAGCTACGGCCTGGTCACAAACCGGAAGGAAGCGGAGATGAAAAGAAAAGTATCCTGGATTGTGAGAGCGGCAGCCGGGGATACCGTCTCTGTCCGTGTATCGCATGAAAAGTCAGGAAAAGATACAAAGGAGATTGTGTTGTAACATTTTCAAAGAAATATTGAAAACATTTCTTGACGAATGAAAATATTACAGTATAGTGTTCCTATATTCATTGACCAGAAGAGTACCCGAGACCGAGGCCATCAGCGAGCCGGAACAGAGTGGAAGTCCGGCGGGAACTGTCTGAGGGAAGCGCATCTGCGAGAAGATCTCCGGAAACAAGTATGGAGGTCCGTTCACCGGCGTTAACGGAAGAGAGGCCTGTTCTGCAGGCAACCAAGGTGGTACCGCGATCAACATGTCGTCCCTGGATGGGGCGGCATTTTTGTTCAGTAAAGGAGGAAGCAGTATGGAACGACGACGATTGGATTACAGCATTGAAACACCCGTACATACCGTTGCTATGAAGAAAGGAAAAAGAAGATGAAATTCAAAAGTATCGCTGCATTCTCTCTCACTGCCATGCTGGCCGTAGCCACTGCCGCATGTTCCTCAGCATCCCCTTCCGGAGACGGCTCAGCAGAAGACGCCAACAAACCGGTAAGCGCCTTTGAGTATGACACAAGCAATATTGCCAAACCTGAAATCACGATCGAGAATCCGACCGGCGTCCTGAAGAAGATTCTGGACGACGGTGTGATCATCATCGCAACAGCACCGGACAACCCTCCTTACGAGTGGGTATACGAAGACGGGCAGACCCTGACCGGCTCCGAACTGTATCTGGCTAAGTACATCGCCGATGTCCTGGGTGTAGAGCTCAGGATCGAACAGATGGACTTCAACGCTGTACTGACCTCCGTGGATACCGGAAAGACGGATCTGGCCATGGCCGGCTTCGGCTGGAAGAAGGACAGGGATGAGAACTTCCAGCTCTCGATCGGTTATCATTCCAGCACCAGCGGAGCATCCTGCCACAGTCTGCTTGTCCCTGCCGACAAGATCGAGGAATACAAAACCTTTGAGGACTTCGCCGGCAAGACCGTAGCGGCTCAGGCTACGTCTCTGCACCAAATGTATGTTGAAGACCAGCTGATCCCCTACGGTGCGGAAATGGAGCTTGTCGCCGGCTTTGACCAGGCAGTGCTCAATCTGGCATCCGGCAAGGTCGATGCACTGGCTACTTCGTGCTCGGTCGCTCTGCAGTACGCCGAACAGTCCAACGGCGAGCTGGCCAAGTCCTACGTGGAATTCGATCTCTCCATGTACGGTGCATACGAAGGAACCGTTGTAGCAGCCAGGAAAGGTGAAGAAGACCTGATCCATGTACTCAATCAGATCCTTACATTTGTAAACGACAATGCGATCTATGACATCATGTACCAGCAGGCTCTGGATGAGGCCGGCATGATCGATGTAAACTGACATACAGAACATACACCCGGAACAGGATCCCTGCCCCGGGTGTTTTTCTTTTCTCAGACCCACGAGAAGAAACTGTATTCTATACCGTGCTCCTTGCAGAAAGCTGCCAGTTTCCGTGTACCGGCTTCACCGCTGAATCTTCCCAGCAGAGCCTCTTCCGGATGATCCAGCCCATTCAGCACACGGAGCAGCTTTTCGGTTTCTCCCCTGCTGAAGCTGTACCAGTACTCATAATCATCATCCCCGATTAACGCCTCCACTGCCGGTCCGCAGTCCAGGCAGGACAGCTGCAGTCTGCCGTTGACCAGATCCGCAGTTACATGTACCGCCATCCTTTCATTCCTGAAGCTGCATAGTGACAGGTCTCTGAATTCCTTCATGCTTGTTCTCCTTCTCTTCTGCACAATCAGAATAATCAGGAACAGCCTGCAATGGTAGTAAGCGCTTCTTTACCTGGTTTCCCGACGGATGTGCAGGTTTCTGAAACAGAATCCTGCTGTTTTCATACCGTTCTCCTCTCCTGTCCTGATCTTGATCTGAAGTCCCTTGATTTTCTGCAGCAGGCGCTGTTAAATACAATTAGTTGTAAACCGTTGATCGGGAAGAGTACTCCGTACACAGGTCTTTGCAGAGAGCAGCGCAATGGTGGAAGCGCAGCAGGAACCGGCCGGAGGAATGGACCCGTGAGGGCAGGACGAAAGGAAACAAGTAGTGCCTGACGGACAGCTCTGACCGTTATCTTGCAGAGTACACAGTGATGGCTGTGAAATGAGCGGATCCGCCGGACAGCGGTGGATCAAAATGGGTGGTACCGCAGAAGCACAGGCTTCTGTCCCGTTGAGGACAGAAGCTTTTATTCTTCTGTCCGTAAGTGAAAGGAGAATCATCATGACCGACTACAGAAAAGAAGCCCTGAAGATTCAGGATGAAATCATCGCCGACCGCCGGGCAGTGCATGAATTCGCAGAGCTCGGGCTGGATCTGCCGAAGACCGCTGCCTACGTAATGGAAAAGCTGCAGAGCTATGGCATAGACGCAAAGCCCTGCGGAAAAGGCGGTGTGACCGCGACCATCGGCCAGGGAGGCAAGGTTATCCTGCTGAGGGGCGATATGGATGCCCTGCCGATGGCTGAGGAAACCGGACTGCCGTATGCCGCAACCAACGGAAACTGCCATTCCTGCGGACATGACATGCACGCAGCGATGCTGCTGGGTGCCGCAAAGCTGCTCAAGGAGCACGAGAGCGAGCTCAAAGGCCGGGTCAAGTTCATGTTCCAGCCGGGAGAAGAAATCCTCGGCGGAGCGGCGGAGATGATCCGGAACGGTCTGCTGGAGAACCCTCCCGT
>JAEEYJ010000066.1 GCA_016291725.1 Solobacterium sp. | reverse complement strand
CAGCCGTGGCCACGACCATGTTCATGATCTGCATTGCCAGTACTTCGAAGAATGTCCGGTTCAGCTGTTCCGGATCATTCCTGACCTTGGCAATCTCACGGTTGCCGTATTTGTTTACGCCAAGAATGCCGAACAGGATGAAGATGTTCATCATGGATCCGGCATGATTGTAGATGCCCAGATAATCCGCAGTAATGTGCGCCAGTGTGTACGGAACCAATATGAAAGGCATCACAAAGCGTACAATCTGGTACAGGACATTATAAAGGTAGTTTCTGAGCAGCTTACGGTCCATAACAGGCATTATAGCACTGAATCAGTGCTTCAGTCCCCTGCAGAACTCCAGTGCTCTCTCCGTCATGGAGTCCATATTGTAGTATCTGTACTCTGCGAGCCTGCCCAGCAGATGCAGGTTCGGTATCTTTGCCAGTTCCCGGGCATAGCGGTTGTACTGTGCCTTCGAATCCTCTGTAAATACCGGATAGTACGGTACATTCCCCTTCTCTGCGTTTCCATCATAGGCATAGGGATACTCGCAGGCAGCGGTTGTTGTAACGGACGGCGGTGTCTGCATCATCATTCCATAGTCGGAAATGCGGGTATACGGATGGATCTCAGCCGGTGTCGGATAGTTGACCGTTACCGCAGGCTGGAAACCCGCTTTTTCTGTCCGTACATCGAACTCCAGGCTGCGGTACGGCAGAGCACCGAAGCGGTATCCCAGAAGGCTGTCCACCAGTCCGGTCCAGATCAGATCTCCGGCAAAAAGTTCACCGTCAAGCAGGATTTTTTTCGTCCCGGTATCGATACGGACGTGATCCAGTGCATCAACACCGGTCCGGACGGTTATGTTTTCGTGTGCGAGCATCTTTTCGAACAATGCTGCATACCCTTCCGCCGGCATGATCTGATACGTGTCCTGGAAGTATCTGTCATCGTAGGAAATATGCACCGGAACACGGGCGGTCACTGCAGGATCGATTTCTTCGGCAGTATATCCCCACTGCTTCATGGTGTAGTACTTGAAGACATGCTCGAAGATGTACTCTGCGAGTTCCTTGATCTCCGGGTCTTCGTTTTTTCTCAGCTCCAGGATCGGCACCTTGCATTCCATACCGTAGGCTTTGATCAGTTCCTGCTTCAGATGTTCGGCCTTTTCCGGTGCGAACAGTTTTTCAATGGAAGTCAGGTTGAACGGTACCGGCACGGTCTGCCCTTCGATATAGCCGAGCACCCGGTGTTCGAACGGATACCAGTCCGTGAAGCGGGACAGGAAGTCCACTGCCTGCTTGCTGTTGGTATGGAACAGGTGCGGTCCGTATACATGCCGGCGCACTCCGTTTTCATCCACTCTGTCATAGGCATTGCCGCCGATGTGATCCCTTTTTTCCAGGACCAGGACCATTTTCCCGTCTTCGGCCAGGCACCTTGCGGATACTGCGCCAGCATAGCCTGCACCGACGATGATAGCATCATAGGCCATGTTTATTTCCTCTCCTTGTACATCTCAGCATAGTACTGCTGGTATTCTCCATTGAGGATGTGCTCATACCAGGTACGGTTTTCCAGGTACCACTCAATCGTTTTCCGGATTCCGGTTTCAAATGTATACTCCGGCTTCCAGCCAAGCTCTGTTTCGATTTTGGTCGGATCCATTGCATACCGCAGATCGTGGCCGGGTCTGTCCTTGACGAAGTGGATCAGTGATTCCGGACGGTCCAGTTCCTTCAGGATGATCTTTACAACCTCCAGGTTGCTGTATTCATTGTGGCCACCGATGTTGTAGACTTCGCCGTCCTTCCCCCTGCGCACAATCAGATCAATCGCATTGCAGTGATCTGTGACGTACAGCCAGTCGCGTACGTTCCGGCCTTCCCCGTATACCGGCAGGCTTTCATTCGCAAGTGCCCGGCTGATCATCAAAGGGATCAGCTTCTCCGGATGATGGTAAGGACCGTAGTTGTTGGAGCAGCGGCTGATGGTCGCCGGCAGTCCGAACGTACGGTGATACGCGTTTACCAGCAGATCCGCCGATGCTTTGGAAGCGGAATACGGGGAAGATGCCTTCAGGGGTGTATCTTCATGGAACAGCAGATCCGGACGGTCCAGAGGCAGATCGCCGTAGACTTCATCGGTGGATACCTGGTGGAAGCGTTTGATGCCGTACTTCCGGCAGGCGTCCATCAGTACCTGCACACCCATAATGTTGGTGTCCAGGAAAATCCCCGGATCCTCCACAGAGCGGTCTACGTGGCTTTCCGCCGCAAAGTTGATAACGACATCAAAGTGTTCCTGGGCAAAGAGTTCATCCACCAGTTTCCTGTCCTGGATCTTTCCTTTGACGAAGCGGAAATTCGGCGCTTCCATCACACCGGCAAGCGTTTCCAGATTGCCGGCGTAGGTCAGTGCATCCAGCACCACGTATTCATCTTCAGGATAGCGGGGCACCATATTCAGTACAAAGTTGCCGCCTATGAAGCCGGCGCCTCCTGTTACAAGTATCTTCATAGTCCTTCTTCCTTTCTGATCCGTTCTGTCTCTCTGCGGATGCCTTCGTGCAGTTCCACTTTTGCCTGCCATCCGGTCAGTTCCCGGATCCGGCGGACATCCAGTATATTCGTTTCCAGGGCATTTTCTCCCGGATCATGGTATTCCATGCGTATTCTGCTGCCGGTCGCTTCCTCGCACAGACGGATCAGGTCCGAGAGCGCGGTGCCTTTCCCGCTGCCGACATTCAGGATGCCTTCCCTGACATCCTTTTCCAGCAGCGCTTCTACTGCCCGGCACAGATCATCGATGTAGAAGTAATCGCGAACAGAACCGGGACGGGAATACATCTCAAACAGTTCATTCTTCAGGGCTTTGCGGATGAGGATCGGTATCACTCCCTGGCTCTTATGAGGATCCTGCTTCCCTCCGTATGGATTCGAAAGCCTCAGGATCAGACTGGGAAAGCGGCATTCCGGAATCATCCCCTCCAGCATGACCTTGGATCTTGCGTACAGGGATCCCGGCTGCAGCGGGCTGTCCTCGCTCACCGGTGCAGGGCTGCTGCCGTAGACGGTCCCTCCGCTGCTGAAGAAGAGGAAGCGGTCGATCTTCCGTTCCGCCAGCTCATCGAACAGAATCGTGTACTTCTCACGCAATACGGACAGAGCGGATGCTTCATCCCCACTGTCCCGGTTGCCGATCAGTCCCACTGCATCAATGACCACCGCGCCTTCCAGCGGAAGGCCCTGTGTGAACCAGCGCTGAAAGCAGTCCCTTTCTTCATAGTGGAACTTCCCTTCACGGTACGGGGATTTCCATCCCAGTGCTGTTACCTGATGTTTGTCCTGCAGCGCCGAGGCCAGATTATAGCCAAGGTAGCCGCAGCCGAGTATTACAATGTTCATCCGTTCCTGTCCTTCCGGTAGGTTGTCTGTACATGGCCGGAGATGATTTTCCTGAGGTGATCGCCGTAGGCGGATTTACCGTACTGTTCTGCAGCCTGCAGCAGTTCCTCTTCGCCGATCCACCCGTTGTAGTAGGCAATCTCTTCCGGCACGGAAATCTTGATGCCCTGTACATCTTCCACGAGCTTTACATAGTTGCCTGCCTGGGCAAGGGATTCGATCGTTCCGGTATCCAGCCAGGCAAAGCCGCGTCCGAAGACCTGTACGTCCAGCTCTCCGTTATCCAGATAAATCCGGTTCAGATCCGTGATTTCATATTCCCCGCGGGCACTCGGTCTGACCTGTTTTGCGTACTCCACGACCCGGTTGTCATAGAAATACAGACCGACAACAGCATAATTGGATTTCGGCTGCGCGGGTTTTTCTTCCAGGGAGATCACCCTGCCGGATTCGTCGAATTCCGCAACACCGAAACGCTCCGGGTCATTGACGTACTTGCCGAATACGACTGCGTGCTTCTTCTCTTCCGTAATCTTTGCGGCGTCCTTGAGGATGCTGCCGAAATGGTTGCCGTAGAAGATATTGTCTCCAAGGATCAGGCAGACATCATCCTGGCCGATGAACTCCTCACCGAGCACAAAGGCCTGGGCCAGTCCATTGGGCGTTTCCTGGACTTTATAGGAAAAACTGACGCCGAACTGGCTGCCGTCTCCAAGAAGACGCTCAAAGTTCGGCAGATCCTGCGGTGTGGAAATGATCAGGATTTCCTTGATCCCTGCCAGCATCAGTGTGCTGAGCGGATAGTAGATCATAGGTTTGTCATACACCGGCAGCAGCTGCTTCGATGTGACCTTGGTCAGCGGATACAGCCGTGTTCCGCTTCCTCCTGCAAGAATGATACCTTTCATAGACACCTCCCGGAAACCAATACAATCATAACATAACAAGCAAAGGAAAACCCTGTCTTGTACAAACAGGGTTCTTTGCTG
>JAEEYJ010000065.1 GCA_016291725.1 Solobacterium sp. | reverse complement strand
TATACCAAAGCTGCGCAGGACGCAAGGAACACCATCAATGAACCGGTCCCGCTGCAGATCCGCAACGCACCGACAAGGCTCATGGAAGAGCTTGGCTACGGCAAGGATTATCAGTATGCCCATGATTTCGAGGGGCACATTACGCCAATGGACTGCCTGCCGCCTTCCCTGGCCGGCACACACTACTACGAACCATCCGAACAAGGCGTTGAGAAGCGGGTCAAGGAACATAAAGAGGCCATCGAAGCCTGGAAGAAAGCACACAGAAAAAAACAGTGACCGCATGGGCCACTGTTTTTTATGATCTGTTTTCCAGCGGTCTGACCAGTTTCAGCGCCCGCTGGGCTGCATAGCCTGTAAGCAGACCGACCGGAACCGATCCCAGCAGCAGATACGGCAGAACGGCTGCCATCGCCGGCTGATGGTACAGAAAGACAACAACCAGCACCTGCCCGATGGAATGGCATACCGAAGAGACAACCGAACTGAACAGCAGGGAGCTCTTCAATCCCGTTGTCAGAATCAATGACAGGCTGGAAAGAGCCACTCCGCCCAGACTGATCCAGAATGTGGTTCCGAAGATCATGCCCCGGAGCAGATTGCCGATCACCACCCGCATCAGATTGACAATGATCATCTCCTTGACGCCCAGCATACGGATAGTGATCAGTGCCATGATGTTGGCCAGACCGATCCGGATCCCGTACGCAAAGGATCCGATGTACATCGATTCCACCAGGTTCAGCGCAACAGCCATCGCCGCAAGCAGACCCAGGCGGACAAACCGTCCCGTATCACTCCGCATCGTTCACCACCATGATTACAATACCGTTGGGCACGCAGGTAATGGGATCCAGGTCTTCCACCGTTTTCCAGCCCATCTTTTCACAGATGTGGTTCGGACATTCCACTTCCCTGACCCGCCAGGAACCATCCTTGACTTCAATGACCATGCGGCCGTAGTCCCCGTCCAGTTCGATGACCCGGTCCTTTTCCGGGTCAAAGGTCAGGTACACTTCATCATGATGATAGATGCCGACCGTAACACCGGAGGTGCGTGGGCGCCGCAGGAAAAGAATGCCTGCCGCGCACAGCAGAACCAGCAGTACAACGATCACCCGCTCGGTCCGTTTCATACCCTTCAGTATAACACTCAATTCCTTAACAGCCTTTCTCAATGGTATAATTGCAGTACAGAAGCGGCATATCTGCTCGGATTGAGGAACACTTATGATCGTTACAGCTGAAGAAATGAAAATCATGGAACAGTCTGACTCCCGCAGTGCGCAGGAACTGATGGAAACCGCCGGTACAAAATGTGCCGGAATCATCAAGGAACGGTACGGCGCAGTCCCTGTTCTTGTGCTCTGCGGCAGAGGCAGCAACGGCGGAGACGGTTTCGTCATTGCCCGCTGCCTGAATGCGGATGTCTGCATGGTGGACGGACTGCCCCGTACCGATGCCGCAAAACACGCAAAGAAGCAGTTCAGCGGCAGAACACTGCCGGCCAGGAACCTGATCGAACAGTTGAAGGACTATGCGCTGATCGTTGACTGCATCTACGGATACGGCTATCACGGCACATTGCCGAAGAAGCTCATCCCTGTCTTTGAGGCCATCGGAGCCTCCGGCATCCCGGTTGTTTCCGTAGACATCAACAGCGGCTGTGAAGCCGATGGCCTGAAACACGACCCTCATGCCCTGCACTCGGTTCTGACACTGGCGCTCGGCATGGAAAAGCCCTTCCATGCACTGTACAAGGAACACGGCATGTTCCGCGAAGCCTGTACTGTGGATCTGGGGCTGGAAGCACCGGAGCATCCCGTATTCGCGGAGATGAACGAAGAACGCTTCCGTTCCCTTCTTCCCGGCAAGCCGGAAGATGCCTACAAAGGGACCTACGGCAGGACCCTCCTGATCGGCGGGTCCTACGGTATGGCCGGCGCCCTCGCGCTGAATATCATCGGAGCGCGCTCGGTAGGTGCTTCCTATCTGGAAGCTGTCCTGGATGATGCCATCTATCCCATACTGGCACCGGGGTTCCTGACCACTGTATTCCATCCGGTGAATGAGTATACACCGGAAGATCTCATCGAACAGTGGATCCGGGATGCGGCTGCTGTGGGATTCGGCAGCGGTGCGGTGCATCTTGGCTACAAGGAGCGCCTGCTGCACGCAGTTCTGCGTACCGGCACGGCACCGGCTGTCATCGACGCAGAGGGACTGCGCCTGATGGCCGGCAATACCTGGATGCTGGATTTCGTACGCAAACCGTTGATCCTGACACCGCATATCGGTGAATTCTGTGCTCTGGAGGGCGCCGAGCCGGCAGCCGTCAAGGAAGACCCGTTCACCCACGCTGCATCCTTCGCAAAGCGCAGTCGTTCCGTACTGGTACTCAAGGGACCGCACACCATCGTGACGGACGGCACCCGGTTCTACATCAATTCATCCGGCAATCCTGCGCTTGCCCAGGCAGGCAGCGGAGATCTGCTCACCGGGATCATCACCGGCCTTGTACCGTTTGTAAAGGATCCGTTCCTGAGCGCTGCGATGGGTGTATGGTTCCACGGACATCTTGCGGACATGGCGGTACAGGACCATCCGGCAAGAAGCCTGGATC
>JAEEYJ010000064.1 GCA_016291725.1 Solobacterium sp. | reverse complement strand
CTACCGTGTCACACTGCCGGATCCGGGTGAGCTGGCCCGGGCTCTGACGCCTGAGGATGATATCATCCTTACCATTCCCCGGCAGCGGGATGAAGAGTTCTACAAAGGGGTCCAGTACTGGCTTGATCTTGGTGCAAGAGGAAATTTCAATCCCATTGTCAAGGAAGACTTCCAGCGTCCGGCGTTCTATAACTTCCTCTTCCAGGAGTGGGGTCTGGACACAGATAAGGAATAAAAAGCAGAAAAAGCAGACTGGCCGGTCTGCTTTTTACGTACACATTACTTATAGTCGAAATTGCTCGGTTCGCTCAGCGGCCGGTCCAGAAGCTCCGGATGGGAGAGAATGTGCTGGATCAGCTTCAGGCATCTTGCCATATAGAATCCATCGGAGATCCTCTCGTCCAGTGTGGCACCGACATCGATGACATCACGGACTTCCCTGTGTCCGTCTTCCATCAGCATCTCTTCTTTATGCAGCGTACCTACGGTTACCATGATGGAATTGGTACCGTAGTTGGACAGATGATGGTAGACGGAAGAACAGTGGATGGAACCCAGATTGGAGAGCAGCACCGTGCTGTAGTTCGGATCTCCCTCTGTCAGGAAATCCGGATTGATGCCCCAGAAATCCAGAATGCGGACAGTCTTTACAATCAGCATCAATAACGGCCTGGGCAGTTTGGCCAGCTTGTCCATGATCTGGTCCACACCGCCGGTCGCATGCTCTGTTCTGCGCACTTCGTTGACATCGCCGCGGATCCGGCTGGAGATGGTATCCAGGGTATCGTCATCCTTGGCGGTGATCACGAGCAGTGCTTCATCCGCAGTGTCCTGGAAGCGCCTCTTTGCGACGAAGCTCAGTGTAATCTCATTGCGGTCGTACATCCGCCTTCCCTGGATGAACCGGTTCAGCTGCGGACGTTCGTATATCATTCTGGCAACAATCGTGATGATGGCGTGGAAGATTGTGGTTCTGTGTTCGGGATGCTCTGCGTTCTTCTTCTCCAGATAGGCAACCATCTCCGTTGCGTCCAGAGTATCGTTCCAGAACACTTCACAGTCCGTCCGGTTCGGCCACAGGTGGCACATAATGGTCTGCAGACCATGTCCGTCACGGACCATCCTGCCGTCCCTGCGGTCTCCCCAGCGGCGTTTGTAAGGCTGCGTCATCCGGCATTCTCCTCCTGCTGGTCAACCAGCGCATTGGCTTCTTCCTCCAGCTTGCGGAAGAAGACCTTTCCGACCAGTGTTTTCGGCAGTTCACTGCGGAATTCAATCTCTCTCGGTATTGCGTACTTGGCAACATGCTTATGCAGGACATCCAGAATGTGCTGCTTGACCTCATCGCTGGCGGGCACTCCGTCCCTGAGCACAACATAGGCCTTGACGTACTGGCCTCTGCGCTTGTCCTTGACACCGATGACGCAGCTGTAGGATACCTCATCGCAGCTGTCGATAATGTTCTCGATCTGGCCGGGATAGACATTGTATCCGTTGGTGATGATCATCCGCTTGATCCGCTGTTTGAAGTAGACATACCCGTCCTCGTCCATATACCCGGCGTCTCCTGTATACAGCCAGGTCCGTCCGTCCGAGAGTACACGGAGCGTCTTTGCGGTCTCTTCCGGATTCTTGAGATAGCCCAGCATGACGGACGGCCCTGAGAGAATGATCTCTCCCTCCTCATGAGGCAGGCATACTTCATCCGTACCCGGCTTTACGATGGCATAGTAGGTATCCGGGAAGGGCAGTCCGATACTGCCTTCACGGTAGTCATTCCACGGTGTCAGGCAGCTGGCGGTTACACACTCTGTGAGACCGTAGCCTTCCCTGATCTGGGTCTGTGCCCCATGCTCTTCCAGGAAGCGGTCCACTTTCTTCTTCAGTTCCACCGACAGGGAATCACCGCCGCAGAAGACACCCTGGATGTGCTCCAGGCTCTTGCCTTCCAGCTGAGGCATATGCAGCAGCGCTTCAAAGATTGTCGGCACACCGGCAATGAAGTTGGGCTTGTTCTTGATCAGGGCGTCTGCGTAGTTCTTGATGTTGAAGGTCGGCATCAGTACACAGGTCAGACCATGGGTCAGAGCGGTATGGATATTGACACCGAGACCGAAGCCATGGAACATCGGCATGCAGGAAAGCATGATCATTCCCGGCCTGAAATCAGTGGGAATCGCTTCCCGGCACTGCAGTGACAGGGCATTCATATTGCGGTCCGACAGCATGATTCCCTTCGGCGTTCCCGTACTGCCGCCGCTGTAGAGGATGACGGAAGTCCTCTGTGCATCATAGCGGACTGCCGGCAGGGACATTTTCCGGTCGGCTTTGTTCAGGAATTCCTTCCATGTCATAGCGTGCGCGGTATTCGGATATTTCAGGAACTTCCTGCCGGTCTTTGCCAGGAAGGCTGCCCCGTAGAGGACAGGCAGTTCATCGGTCATCCTGGCCAGAATGACCTTGACTTCATTGTCGCAGGCACTGACAGCGCGCTCGACCTTCTCTGCGAACATGTCCATGGTCAGAATGGCCCGGGATTCAGAAATGTTCAGATAGAAAACAATCTCCGACTCAGCGCTGAGCGGATGCACCATGTTCGCAACGGCACCGATCCGGTCCAGTGCGTAGAAGGCGATGAGCCCCTGCGGGACATTCGGCATACAGATGGTGACAGCGTCGCCTTTGCTGATGCCGATGTGGCGGAACGCTCTGGCAGCCTGTTCTATGTGCTTCAGGAACTGTGTATAGTCTGTCTTTTTGCCGAAGAATTCATAGGCAATGGAGTCAGGGTACTGCTTTACAATATTCTCCACCATCTGGAACATGGTCAGTTCCGGATACACAAGATGTGGATGTTTGTAGACTTGGTTCATATTGATTTGCTCCCGCAGATAATAATAACCGAGAAAGGACAGGCCAAGTGAAAAAAATGTATAATTTAAACGTACGACACAGAAAGAAGGTGCAGAGATGAACAAAACTCCGATGATCAGCGGAACCCTCATGACGATTCTGGGGGTGTTCCTGCTGCTGTTTCCCGGATTCACAATGCTGAATGCAGTCCGGATCGTTGGCGTTGCCTCATTGGCAACCGGTGTACTCGTGCTGGTCTCTTCCATGCGGGATCCTGTGCGTTCACAGTTCCGCCTGTTCGATACCTTCTGGGGACTGGTAATGGTCCTGATGGGCTTTGCGTTCCTGCGCAATCCTGTACAGATCGTCTCCGCGTTTCCGAAGATCATGGGTGTATTTGTATTCACGAACGGTCTGCTGAATCTGCTGTCCATCCGGAAGAGCGGTCTGGGCAAAGGAATGGCGATCGTTTCCATCATCCTCGGGGCGATGATCTTCCTGAATCCGTTCGGAACCATGCGTACAATGATGCGCCTGGTCGGTGCTGCACTGATCTGGTGCGGTGTGACCGGAACGATGATCAGGAATCTGAAATAGAAAGGAAGCCGGCTGTATGAAGAAAGTACCCGTGATCCTGGCAGCTTTGCTGCTCTGCGCAGGCTGTACAGCCTCAGTGAATGAACCTGCCGGTGAACCGGCACCGGAAGAAACAAAAGCGGACTGGTCGCATATGAAGGAACTGGTGGAGGACAGCCACGTAGGCATCGATCTGCTGGGCTGGATCGGTCCGGAAGAAGATGTATATGAGAAGCTGGGAGAGATCATTGATGAAGAGAAGTACGCTTTCATCGGTGATCTGAACGACGGCGCTCTCCTCATCAGTGATCTCTCGGACCAGTATCCCCATGCGGTCTGGCTCATCGTACCCAACACAGATTTCACGATGAGTGTCACAGTATCCGGATATGACTGGAGTGCCGATGAGACAGCTGATATCCTGTACAAAGGGGCCTTTGATGCACCGCTGGTACTGATTGCGGATGACGCTTTCGGCGACCGCAACATCCGCATCCTGGCAGTGGATGAAGGAAACAACAACGGCCAGTTCTACTACTATCCGTTCATTGACATCCTGGACTCTCATGTGAATACAGAATTCTTCATGGGAATCAAGGACATCACTGACTATGACCGTCTGGCAGAAGGAGGAATGCCTTTCTACATCCAGGGCATCTACGACCGCGTCTACTATCTCCCTGAAGTACAGGAAGGCATCAAGCAGGGGAAAGCGTTCGGCAGCCTCTGGGAGATGGGCGTCAACGGACACAATCATGTCATCTATGCGCTCTACGATGAAGGCAAAGGCGCTTCCGAAGCGGATGCCTACTACGCAGTACGGCCGGATGATCCGGACGTATGGCGTTCCGAGGATCTGGCCTTCTGGACAAAGGCAGGAGACTGAACATGAAGAAACTGGTACTGCTCCACTCCAACGACATGCACGGCCACTTTGTACCGGAAGTGATTGACGGTACAATGACCGGCGGACTGCCTGTACTCTCCGGCTATCTGAAGAAGGTCAGGAAGGAAGAGGACAATGTCGTCTATGCCATTGCAGGGGATATGTTCCGCGGTTCGATCATTGACAGTGAGTATCTCGGGCTGTCTACGATCGATCTGGTGAATCTGCTGGAGCCTGACGTAGCCACACCCGGAAACCATGAGATCGACTACGGTGTCGCGCATCTGCTCTT
>JAEEYJ010000063.1 GCA_016291725.1 Solobacterium sp. | reverse complement strand
TTGACCGCTTCATTGATCAGACCGTCCAGTTTATCCGGTTCCAGATAACCCGGTATGTATCCGAGGTAATAGCCGTCCGGCTTCATGATGAACGTTGTCGGATATCCCTGAATGCCGTAATTGTACGACACCTGGAAATCCGTATCATAGAGAACCTCCATCGTATAGCCGTTGTCTGTCATCCACTGCTCTACATCTTCCACTGTACCCTCCCCGTTGAAGCCGGGTGCGGCAATCAGCAGGATCTTGATATCATCCCGGGTCTCTTCCAGAGTCTGCAGATGCGGCAGTTCGATTTTGCAGTAGGTACACCACGTACCGAAGAAGTTGATGATGATGCCGGTACCGTCGAAATCGGTCAGGGAAACAGATTCCCCTTCCCCGTTCACCAGGCGGAAATCGTAGTGTTCGATATCCCGCAGCTCACCCGTATCCTGGGTTTCCGCCGGCACATCCGGCTCCACTGCCTGAATGCGCTGTGTACCCCGCACGATCATATAGACACCCATGCCGAACACCACCGCTGCACCGAGCTTTGATGTCCATTTCACCACATCCCTGTGCTTCTTCAGCAGGGAAAGCATCTCTTCCGTGAACAGTCCGAGCAGCACAAACACCAGAATGAAGCCCAGGGAGTACGCAGCGATGTAGAACCAGCCTACCATCGGCGAGGGGCTCAGGGACGCAGCTGCGATCGCGGATGCCAGCAGCGGTCCGATGCACGGGCTCCAGGCAAAGCTGAAGAAGAACCCCATCAGCCAGGCCTTTCCGGCGCTCATCGGTCCGCGGGGATCAAATCCGGCCCGGTATTCCTTTTCCAGCAAGGGAATGCGGATCAGACCGAAGGAGAACAGCCCCATAATCACCAGGAAGAAGCCGCCCAGGAACAGGAACACGGTTTCATGCCGGCGGAAAAAGGCGCGCAGAACGTTGGAACCGAGCCCTGCCAGGAAGAATACGGTACAGATGCCCAGCACAAAGAAGAAAGTCATTCTGATCGTATACTTCCTGCGTTTCCCCGGTTCCTCATCCTGGGCGCCGGACATCAGATAGCCGATGTACAGCGGTACCAATGGAAGAACACACGGAGAAAAGAAGGAAAGAAGACCTTCCAGAAACAGACCGAACATACTACCGATGGAACTGCTCATTACAATATCACTCCCGGAGGCAGGATTCTCAGCAGTGCCGCTGCCAGCGTGAGGATTCCCACTGCCGCAGTATACAGAGCACAGAGCCTGAGGCTGCTGTATTTACAATACCGTAAAAACGCTGCACTCACCAGTACAGATACAGCAAATGCTGCGGCTGTTCCTGTGCACAGCAGAACAAGCATCCCGGCTGACAGGGACGCCATGCCGGAAAACAGGCCGAAGAGACCGCTGCACACCAGAATGCAGGCGGTGCAGAGGAAGGAGAACCGGAGGGCTGCCGTACGCTGCAGACCGGCTGTCAGACTGCCGGAAAGTGCACACAGCAGGCATCCCGTTCCCGGCAGAAGATACAGTGCCTGCAGCACACCGGCCTTCAAAGCAGTCTGCCAGGAGACAGATGTCTGCCTCCCCCGCCTGCCGGACGCGTACAGCAGCACAATGCCCGATAGAATCGTAATCAAGGATACATAGAGAGGGGCCAGCAGCCTGGTGCGGAGCTTTCTGCCGAACAGCAGATACAGAGAACCAAGCAGAGATGCTTCACAGAGCAGAGCGGTGCCGGGGCAGCGGCTTTCTTCCCGGACGGCATTGCGGATACCGTACTTCATCTGCAGTGCAAGCAGGATGCCGCAGCCGCACCCAAAGCGCAGTGCAGCGAACAGGATTTCCAGAAACAGATGATTGTCCGCTGCGGACGCACTTACGGAAAACGGCAGAAACCCGGCCAGCAGCACCTTATGTACATCTGTGCCGACCGCAAGGCATTCCACAGCCGCAGATACGATTCCGTACACCAATGATTTCAGAAATTCAATGAACCAGCCCATGCTTAGAAAACCGGCTTCATTATACCATACGTTGAACGCCGCCCCTGATTCCGTTAAGATAGGACCAGGGAGGAACTGCTATGTACTATCCAGCATTCCCGCAGAAGGGAGATACACTCGGCATCTGCGCGCCCAGCGCCGGTGTCGGCAGAAAGCTTGAATCCTTTGATCAGTCACTGGCCGTCCTGCGCAGGACATGGACCGTCAAGGAAACAAAGAGTGTACGGGTGAATGATCTGCGCAGTACGGACGCTGCCGGGCGGGCAGATGAACTGAAGCAATTGTTTCTGGACCCGGAGGTCTCTGCTGTACTGTGTGCATCGGGCGGTGATTTTCTGTATGAGATCCTGCCCTGTGTGGACTGGAAGGCGATTGCGGATCACCCCAAGTGGATCATGGGCGCTTCGGACCCGACATCCCTGCTGTTCACCCTTACAGTGAAATACGGCATATCGACCCTTTACGGGCACAATGCCGGTGCCTTTGATATGGTTCCCTTCCACTCCTCCCTGCAGGACTGCCTGGACATCCTGGCCGGCAGGAATCCGGTACAGTACAGCAATGATCTGATCGCATCCGACGCACCGTTCTCGGATGGTCCGCTGCACTTCGACCGTCCGCATGCCTGGCATTCTTCTGTAAACGAGCTGCATGCCAGCGGACGCTGCACCGGCGGCTGCATCGATGTGCTCAAGGACCTCATCGGCACCCCGTACGCACCGGTCCGGGAATATATCGATCAATATGCAGAGGACGGCTTGATCTGGTACTTCGATGACTTTGCGCTCAGTGCGGAGACATTCTACCTGACACTGCTGCAGATGAAGTATGCCGGCTGGTTCCGCAATACAGCAGCGGTACTGATCGGCAGGGTTATCTTCCCTTCTTCCAATACCGGCATGACCTATGAAGAGGCTGCCCGGCGTGCGCTGGGTGATATCCCCTTCTTTACGGAAGCGGATATCGGCCATACACCCGGCGCTATGACCATGATCAACGGTGCCGTCATGAATCTGGACTATTTCAAAGGAAAAGCGAAGGTTTCATTTGTATTACGGTAATGTTTGGTGCTATAATCCCTTGTGCACGGGGTTTTAGCTCAGCTGGGAGAGCGTCCGGTTCGCAATCGGAAGGTCGAGGGTTCGAATCCCTTAAGCTCCACCATAAAACAGGACAGTACTGTCCTGTTTTCTTTCTTCCCGGAAAACCCGCTATAATGAAATCAGAACACAGGAAGTCTGAAGCACTCAGTTGTACGGAGGATCGGAAATGAAACGAATGAATATCCTGCTCTTCACCGACTTTGAATCCCTGGATGTATTCGGCCCGGTGGAAGCGTTCGGCATGAGCGGACAGTATGACATTCACTACGTGTCCATGGACGGTGGAATGATCACAAACCGGCATGGAATCCGCATTGAAACAGAGAAAGCCGAAGCGGTTCCGGGAGAGCTCTGGCTGATACCCGGCGGGCCCGGTACACGTCCGCTGGCAAAGGATCCCGTCTTCATAGAGCGTCTGGACGGATTGCTGGTGGATGCCGGAGCGATACTGACCGTATGCACCGGTTCCGCGCTGCTGGCCTGCACCGGCCGGCTGGACGGCAGAATGGCAACATCCAACAAGAATTCCTTCGAATGGGTGAAGAGCTGCGGCAGGAACACGGACTGGCAGCGGGAAGCACGCTGGGTGAAGGACGGGAATATCTATACGAGCGCCGGGGTATCTGCAGGCATCGATATGGCGCTGGGCTGGCTGGAAGACACATTCGGACCGGAAACAGCGCAGGAAGCCGCAATCCGGATGGAATACCACCGGAATACAGACGCAGAGCATGATGATTTCTGAGGAGGGCTGACCGTGGAACTGATCATCGCAACCAACAATGCCGGCAAAGTCCGGGAATACAAAGATATCTTCCAGCCTTTCGGCTACGAAGTATTCTCCCAGAAGGAAAAAGGAATCTGCATCGATGTCGAAGAGACAGGCACTACCTTCGAAGAGAATGCGTACCTCAAAGCGAAGTCCGTCTATGATCTCGCCCGCACCTGTGTCATCTCCGATGACAGCGGTCTGGAGGTCACTGCCCTGAACAACGAGCCGGGCATCTATTCCGCCCGCTACAAAGGGCTGGAAACGGAAGCGGAACGCCGCCGGGCCATCCTGGATGGTCTGAAGGACAAGGATGACCGGCGCGCCCGGTTCATCTGCTGCATCTGCTTCATGGATGAAACCGGAGAAGCACACCTCTTCAAAGGAATCTGGCACGGTGTCATTGCGGACCGGCCGGAGGGATCCAACGG
>JAEEYJ010000062.1 GCA_016291725.1 Solobacterium sp. | reverse complement strand
TTCTGCCGTTCAGGCCTTCCAGCCCGTCCTTGATGTGTTTTCCCGCACTGATCCGTTCTTCTTCGCTCAGACGGTCCGCATAGCGCCACAGTATGATATGCTTGATCATTTTGTTTCCTCCTGCATCAGTAGCATGTTTCCCGTTCATAGGTTACGACCAGCTGGAAGGTCAGCCCGGAAGTGTTCGGCACCACCGAGATGACCCGCCAGCCGACCGCTGCCATATAGTTCATGCCTTCCTCCGCCTCCAGGAGCCGGTAGCTTTCTACTTTGTATTCGTACATAAACAACCTCCTGAACATGCCTTGTTTTGTACATCGTAGCATATTCCCGGCAAACGTGCTTGTTGAGAGAACAGGATTGTTTTATCATAGCAGTATGAATCTGATGGTAATGGATGCCCAGGGCGGCGGAATCGGCAGACAGGTCATTGCGGCACTGAGAAAAGAAGGACTGGATCTCCATATTATGGCGGTCGGTACAAACAGTGCGGCAGTAAGCGCAATGCTGAAGGCAGGAGCGGATGAAGGCGCAACCGGCGAGAACGCTGTACGTGTTGCATCCCGCAGGGCAGATCTGATTGTCGGACCGATCGGCATTATCATCGCCGATGCGATGCTGGGTGAGATTACACCGGCAATGGCACAGGCAGTCGGCCAGAGCGAAGCGGTACGGATCCTGATTCCGTTCCGCAGCTGCGAGACCATCGTTGCCGGTGTCAAGGATCTTTCCACCGCTGCATTGATCCAGGACGCAGTGAGAGAAATCAAAGCATATATTCAGAACAACGGCTGAATCCGGACAGGAAGTCCGGACAGGAACGCTGAAGCGTATTCAACCAGAACGGAAACAGTCAGTTTACATGTCAGGAAGGCATGCAGTTCTTCTGCAGAAGAGCACGTGCTTTCTTTTTGATGAGGAGGAATCTATGAAGACACTGTATATCGACTGCGGCATGGGCGCAGCCGGCGACATGCTGACAGCAGCGCTGCTGGAACTGATGCCGGACCCTGCAGCGGCACTCAACGAACTCAATGCACTGGGCATCCCCGGTATTGAATACCGCGCAGAGACGGCATTCAAATGCGGCATCAAAGGCACACACATGCGCGTGCTGGTCAACGGTGAAGAAGAAAACGAACATATGCACGAGCATCACCATGACCATGAGCATCACGACCACGATCATGACCATCACGAGCATGATCACGGGCACCATCATCACCATCACAGCGGCATGGCAGGCATCCGCCATATCGTCAACGATCATACACATCTGCCTGAGAAGATCAAGCAGGATGTACTCAATGTATACGGGATCCTGGCGGATGCAGAGAGCGCTGTTCATGGGATGACGGTGGAGGAGATCCATTTCCATGAAGTAGGCACAATGGACGCGATAGCGGACATTGCGGCTGTCTGCTGGCTGATGGACAGAATCCATCCGGATCAGATCATTGCCTCACCGGTGCATGTCGGAAGCGGTACAGTACGCTGTGCTCATGGTATCCTCCCGGTACCGGCACCGGCTACGGCCATCATCCTGAAGGACATCCCCATGTACAGCAGGCAGGATATTGCCGGTGAGCTATGTACACCGACCGGAGCAGCGCTGCTGAAATACTATGTATCTTCCTTCGGGGAGATGCCGGTAATCCGTACAGAATCGATCGGTTACGGTATGGGAAAGAAGGATTTCCCGATCGCAAACTGTGTACGCACGGTTCTCGGTGAATCCGGCACACTCAATGATGAGATCATTGAGCTTTCCTGCAACGTAGATGATATGACCGGAGAAGAGATCGGCTTCGTATTCACCAGGCTTATGGAAGCCGGGGCCAGGGATGTCTTCACCGTTCCGATCGGTATGAAGAAGAACCGCCCGGGCACACTGATCCATATTGTCTGCCGGAAGGAAGACAGGGAAAGCATGCTGCACATTCTGTTCCGGGATACGACAACGATCGGTGTGCGCGAGACGGTAAAGAAGCGGTACGTACTGGACCGTACAGTGGACACCATTGAGACAGAATACGGTCCTGTACGCTTGAAGCGTTCATCCGGCTATGGTGTGGACAAGCAGAAGTATGAATACGAGGACCTGGCGGAAGCAGCCAGAAAAACCGGTCTCTCCGTCCGGGAGATCCGCAGTGCCATTGAACAGGGTACAAAGAAATAAGCAGACAGCTGGAGTCTGTCAAACGGTATGCTTGATCAGCGTACCGTTTTTCTTCTGCTATAATGAAACAAAGCATAGGATATGACGTATATGAGGAAACTGATTATGACAGGTATCATCGTTGCAGCACTGGCTGCTGTTGGTGTTTTCACATACATCGTTGTACAGCGCAGAATCCGTGACAGTATCCTGGATGGTCCGGATATGGTCTACAAAGGCATCGGTCTGCCGGAAGAGGTACAAGGGCTGTGGGTATCGGATACTGCACCCCAGTGGTCCCTTCGTGCCGGAAAAGACAGGATCGTCTTGGATCACTATGGCACGGAAACATGCAGTGTACCGCTGCAGAACTATGAAGAATTCGATGAGTCCGGGAAACTGCCTGAACTGATTACGGTATCCACTGCATTTGAATGGCCGTACAGTGGTGCGGACCATGCAGAGATCACCCATGTCGATATTTTCCGTGACCGGATCAGTGTGCTTGTGGAGACGGATGATGGGAGACGGCAGACACTTTGGTTTGAACCGGCTGCAGAGGGAACGACTGTGAAGCAGGAACGGGAAGCCCTTCCGGAAGGTGTAACACTCCAGGGTATGAAGTTCCATCAGACCGGTTCAGCAGATGATATCTGGTTCAGTATCAGTGAACTGCCGGAAGGCTATGAAGTACGGATGTCCTACGATGAACCGTTCTGGATGGATATGGATGGATATGACGGTGAAAATGAAAGCGGCGGCCGTGTCAGCCGTGTCATCGTCGAGCAGGAAGAGATCAATGATCTGATGGACCGTCTTCTGGAATACGATATTCTTTCCTGGGATGGCTTTGATCGTTCAGAGAGTCTGGAAGAAGGACTACTGGACGGAGACAGTGGGTTTGAACTGAAGATGCTGCTGTCGGACGGACGGATCGTCAGTGCTGAGGGCTATAATGTTTTCCCGCCCAACAACAATGCAATCATCGGGATTCTGACCGGCTTCTTCTACGACCATGAGGATTATTCTTCCTACTATCCGGATGAGTTTCCCGGAAGTGATCCTGCAGTGCTTGA
>JAEEYJ010000061.1 GCA_016291725.1 Solobacterium sp. | reverse complement strand
CCCCGGGATTATCCGGGGTTTCTGTCCTGCCATTCCTTCCGGGTAAGAATGCCCGTATCATCATCCACCCAGGTGTCCATCAGCGTATGGTATCTGCCGAAGGAATAATGCCGGAATCCGTTCTTCTGCTTGACGCGTGCCGAACGGATATTGCCGATGAAATGACTGCAGAGGATAACGTCCAGTTTCACATCCTCAAACAGATACTGGATCAATTCCCTGACAGCTTCCGTCATCAGCCCCTGTCCCCAGTAGTCCCTGCCGAGGACATAGCCGATTTCCCGGCACTGCATCGTTTCAAATTCAGGGAAACGTTCTTCATTGTACCGTTCGATTCCCAGCGAACCGATGGCTTTGCCATTGTATTCCAGGGCAAATTCGTTCTTTCCTTCGATGAACATCGTGAGGATCATCCGGGATTCATCGATGGATTGATGCGGTGACCAACCGGCTGCCTGACCGACACCGTCGGCCGATGCGTATTCATAGAAGTCCGCCAGGTCCGCCATGCGCCAGGGACGGATGGTCAGTCTCTCCGTCTTCAGTGTTACACCGTTGATATCGATTTCCGCATTCATGTTATTTGTGTTTCGGACCGAAGCGTTCCAGAAGCCGCTTCGTCGCATCTTCCATCGTTGCCTGCTTCGGTGCCGGCTTTTTCTTTTTCGGGCGGTCATTGTGCCGTTTGTTCCGGTTGGCAAGCACATCCAGCGGCAGCAGGCTCAAGGCTACTTTCTGCCTCTCCTCATCCACTTCGTAGATGTATACATCCACGATATCGCCGACGGAAAGGACCTCCGAAGGATGGCTGATGCGCTGCACGGACATCCGGGAAACATGCACCAGTCCGTCATCGTGAAGGCCGATGTCCACAAAGGCACCGAAATCCACGACATTGCGCACCGTGCCGGAAAGCTTGTCTCCGGTGTGGAGATCACTGAGCTCCAGTACATCACTGCGCAGAAGCGCGCCGTCAAACTGCTCACGGTAATCCCGCAGCGGCTGCCGGATCGCGTCTTCAATATCCTTGAGGGTGTAGTCGTCAATGCCGAGATCACTGCCCTTCACATTGAACGCAATGTCCGGCTGTCCCAGGGCTGTGATTCCGCATTGCGACATCAGCTTCCTTGCGGCTTCGTAGGACTCCGGATGGATTGCGGTAGCGTCCAGCGGCTCTTCACCGCCGACAATGCGCAGGAAGCCGGCACACTGGGTGTATGCTTTCGGTCCGAGCCGCTTGACATCCATCAGCTGGGTACGGCTGGTAAACCGGCCGTGTTCATCCCGGTAGCTGACAATCTCCTTGGCAATCGCACTGTTCAGTCCGGAGATATGCTTCAGAAGCGCTTCGGACGCTGTGTTCAGATCGGCGCCGGTCCGGTTGACGCACTTCATGATGGCTTCATCCAAACGTTCATTCAATTCCTTGACCGGCAGATCATGCTGGTACTGGCCGACACCGATGGCCTTCGGATCAATCTTGATGAGTTCTGCCAGAGGATCCAGCAGCCTTCTGCCGATGGAGACCGCTGAGCGCTCTTCAACAGCCAGGTCCGGGAACTCCTTGCGGGCATCTTCCTGGGCGGACCACACGGATGCACCGGCTTCGGATACGATGGCGTAGCTGACCGGGAGATTGTTCTTCCGGATGACTTCCGCGACCAGCTTCTCGCTTTCACGGGAGGCTGTACCGTTGCCGATCGCGATCAATCTGACACCGTACCTGCGGATCAGTGCCAGGAGCTTCTTTTCCGAACCCTCTGCGTCACCGTTCTTCCGGAACGGGTAGATCTTGTCAACTACCAGCATCTTTCCGGTTTCATCCAGCACCGCAAGCTTGCAGCCGTTGTAGAAGCCAGGATCAAAGCCAAGTACCGTTCTCCCTTTGATCGGCGGCTGCAGCAGCAGCTTTTCGAGGTTCATGGAGAAAACCTCTATGGAAGCTTTCTGTGCCCGTTCGCTCAGATCCGAACGGATCTCATTCTCTATGCTCGGGAACAGAAGGCGTTCACAGCCGTCCCTGACTGCGTCACGGACGATCTGCCTGCGGTCTTCCGGCAGGTTTCCTGCGTATTCCCGGCAGGCTTCTTCGATCAGGCGATCATGGTCGTAGTCGATCGTTACAGCCAGTACCTTTTCCTTCTCTGCCCGGTCCACGGCCATGATCCGGTGATCCGCACAGCAGCGCAGCGCTTCCCGGCGGTCGTAGTACATTTCATAGATCTTCTTTTCATCCTTGGCATCCTTTTTCAGCTTTGTCGCAAGTATGCCTTCCTTCTGGATGATCTCTTTGAAGTGCCACCGCAGCTTTGCCTGGTCGCTGACCATCTCCGCAATGATGTCCTTTGCGCCCTGCAGTGCGTCTTCAGCGCTCTGCACTTCCTCATTCAGGTATTTCCCTGCTTCCTGCAGTACATCGCCCGGCACACTGCTCAGCAGATACTCCGCCAGCGGCTGCAGTCCCTTGCGGACGGCTTCCGCTGCCCGTGTCTTTTTCTTCTGCTTGTACGGTTTGTACAGATCCTCCACTTCGGAGAGTCTGGTACAGGCCATGACGGCTGTACGGATCTCTTCCGTCAGCTTTCCCTGCTGTTCGATCAGGTTCAGCACTGCTTCCTTGCGCTCCGCCAGTTTCTGTTCATACCGGTACTGTTTTTCTATGAACAGGATCTGCTCTTCATCCAGTCCGTGGGTTGCGTCCTTGCGGTATCTGGCGATGAACGGTACGGTATTCTCTTCCAGAAGATCCAGTGTCTTCTGGACCTGGTCTTCACCGATGTGCAGTTCTGCTGCAATTGCTTTGATGGTTCTGTTGTCCATTTGTCCTCCTGGGCTGAAAAACGGAGAGTGTTCTCCGTCAGTCTTCTGATTTCAGTTCAAAGATGATATCCCTGAGCTGAGCGGCTCGTTCGAAGTCAAGCACCTTGGCGGCATCCCGCATCTCCTTCTCCAGATCTGCGATCATCCGGCTCATGTCCTGCTTCGACATCTTTGTCTTGCGGCTAAGATACTTCGCCGTCATTTCCTTGGTTTCTATGCCGCGGATTGCGTCCTCCACCGGCTTTACAACTGTGTGGGGGATGATTCCGTTGCGTTCGTTGTACGCTTCCTGGATGGAGCGTCTGCGGTTGGTCTCATCAATCGCCTTCTTCATGGAATCGGTGATGGTATCCGCGTACATGTACACTTCACCGTGTTCGTTTCTGGCAGCGCGGCCGATGGTCTGGATCAAGGAGCGTTCGCTGCGCAGGAAGCCTTCCTTGTCCGCATCCAGGATGCAGACGAGGGAGACTTCGGGAATATCCAGTCCTTCCCGCAGCAGGTTGATGCCGATGATGGCGTCGATCTTCCCCAGACGAAGCTGGCGGATGATCTCGGTGCGCTCCAGGGTCTTTGTTTCATGGTGCAGGTAGGCGACCTTGTAGTTCCTTTCCTTCAGATACTCCGTCAGGTCTTCTGCCATGCGTACGGTCAGGGTTGTGATCAGTACACGTTCTCCCCGGTCAATCCTCAGGTCAAGCTGTTCACAGATATCATCGATCTGTCCGTGGGTAGGACGAACGGTGATCTTCGGGTCCAGCAGACCTGTCGGACGGATTACCTGCTCCGTAACATGCTCCACCCGGTTCAGTTCATAGTCTCCCGGTGTTGCGCTGCAGTAGATGACCTGATTGATCATCCCTTCGAATTCATCAAAGCGCATGGGACGGTTGTCCAGAGCGCTGGGCAGGCGGAATCCGTAGTCCACCAGTGTCTGTTTGCGCTGGTGGTCTCCGTTGTACATGCCCCGGATCTGGGGCAGGCTGGTGTGGCTTTCATCCACGATCAGCAGATAGTCATCCGGGAAGTAGTCGAACAGGTTCCAGGGCCTCTGCCCGGGCTTCCTGCCGTCAATATGCATGGAATAGTTCTCAATGCCCGAGCAGTAGCCGTTCTCCCGCAGCGCTTCCAGATCAAACATTGTACGCTGTTCCAGACGCTCCTTCTCCAGCGGTTTGCCGGCTTCTTCAAAGTACTTCAGGCGCTCCTTCAGCTCTGCCTCAATATCATCGCAGGCCCGCATCATGGTTTCATGCGACCTGGCATAGCCGCTGGCCGGGAAGATGTTGTAGAACTGATAGGCATTCAGGGTTCTTCCCGTTACGGGATCCACTTCGGTGATACGGTCAATCTCATCGCCGAAGAGTTCGATGCGGATCGTAAACTGATCCGTCCAGGACGGCGTCAGTTCGATGACATCGCCGCGGACCCGCATCGTACCGCGCTGCCGGTCCATATCATTGCGGGTGTACTGCAGCTCGACAAAGCGCCTCAGCAAGGCATTGCGCTCATATTCCTCGCCTACCCGTACCGTAACGAACATGTTCCGGTACTCCACCGGGTCACTGGCCGCGTAGATGCAGGCAACGGACGCAACGACGATGGTATCCCTTCTTTCGCTGAGGGAGTTCAGGGTGGATTCCCGGAACATATCGAGCTCTTCGTTGATATCCGCTGTCTTTTCAATGTACATATCGGTACGCGGTACATAGGCTTCCGGCTGGTAGTAGTCGAAGTTGGACACGAAGAACTCCACCCGGTTGTGCGGGAAGAGTTCCTTGAATTCACTGTAAAGCTGGCCGGCCAGGGTCTTATTGTGAGAGAAGACCAGCGTAGGGCGGTTCACCCGGGCAATGATATTTGCCATGGTAAACGTCTTGCCGGTGCCGGTCGCGCCTTCCAGGACCTGTTCCTTCTTTCCTGACAGCAGTCCTTCCACCAGCTCATCAATGGCCTGCGGCTGGTCTCCGGTCGGATGGAACGGTGATACCAGTTCAAAATGTCTCTCTTCAGCCATTCAGGATCTCCATTGCCCTCTGGAACTGGGTGTCATGTGTTTTTTCCGTCATCCAGTCATACAGGACAGCCTGGATCAACTGGTTGAGCAGGTCCTCATCCAGCGTACCGTCACAGCTGTAATCCTTATCCTGGGCGAACGCATACAAGGCTCTTTCGGTCTGTGCGGAGAAATAGCCGTCCGTGCGGTCGACTTCATATCCCAGATACTCCAGTGCGTATTGGGCGATCTGTACGGCCTGTCCGACGGAATCATGCCGGTAGATATCGTCTTCACCGGTGAATGTATAGGCTGTGATATTCAGGATGTAGGGCAGCTCTACGACCTCATCCGGTGTGATTCCTGTTCCATTGATCCAGTTTCCGCCCGGTGATAGCCACTTGGCATAGGTGTACTTCAGATAGGACCCGTCTCCCAGAGGATAGGAAACCTGGGCTGTGCCCTTGCCGTAGGTCACTGTGCCGAGCACTGTGACATTGTCCCGCTGCTCCTTCAGCGCAAGGGTAAAGGCTTCTGCAGCGCTGGCTGTTCCCTCATTGACCAGGATGATGATCGGTGCTGCCGTATTCCAGATCCGTTTGCCGGCAACACTTTCGATGGTCTGCTTTCCGGCACTGTCTTCCTCAATCAGGGCGACTGCACCGCGGTCCAGGAACAGGCCGGCTGTCTTCTGCAGGGACAGGACATAGCCGCCGCCATTGTCCCGAAGATCAATGATCAGCTTTTCAATGCCGTCATCCATGAATTCCTGCAGGAAGACGGCTGTTTCATCGGCTGTAGAGTTGCCGAACTGGCTGATTACCAGGATTCCGGCGTCTCCTTCCTTTTCACCGTAGACTGTCGTAGCGATCTCCCGCCGGGTGATGTTTATCGAAAGAATCTCCTCGCCCCGTTTGAACTGCATATGTACGACTGTGCCGGCTTCTCCGCGGACGAGATCAACGATCTCATCGTTGGACAATCCCTGCACCAGGATGCCTTCCACGCTGTAGATGATATCTCCCGGCAGGACACCGGCTTCTTCCGCAGGGGCCCCTTTGAAGACCCGTTCGATCATCGGTGTTTCATCCGCAAGCTGGAAGAACTGGACGCCGATCCCGACAAAGTTCCGGTTGATGCCCTGAACGAATTCTTCCTGTTCCTGGCGGGTCATATAGGAAGTATGCGGGTCTTCTTCGTTGGTGGTCATGCCTTTGAGCGCCTGGTCCGTCAGGCGTTCATGCGCGTTTTCGATCCCTTCTGCAAAGAACCAGTCATTCTCCATGATGCCCAGCGCCTGTCCGAACTTTTCCGATGCCTCATAGTTTCTGTGCGTTGTGGCATAGAAAAGACCGCCGAGTGCACCGGCCATCATGACACATAGCGTAAGCAGTGCGAGACAGAGCAGTTTCAGTCTTCTGATCTTCAGTTCGTACTGTGACTCTCTTTCATCTATGAATGTATGTCTGGGGATATCCAGATATTCTTCTTCGTTGTATTCCGGCATAGTTCCTACCTCATATGAAAGAAAGGGATGGACCCCTTTCTCACTGTCAGCCTCCGAATACGGATTCCGGACGGACCCGGCATGGTGCGCCTGATCCGTTTTCACAGATATGGTTCAGCGCCGCTGAATACCATCCGCAGCCGAACGACAGATCACCGTTCCAATGCTGTGCGTAGTATGTGAAGTTGTCTGCGCTGCCCAGGTAGTAGACTTCCAGATGGCAGTGCGGACCCGTGGAGTTTCCGCTCGTACCCACTTCACCGACCTTGTCGCCGGCATGGACAACCGTTCCCTTCGGTATAGGTGTATTGATCAGCATATGGCTGTAGCTCACTGCGTACAGTCCGCCGTTGATCTTGTACAGGGCATGGATCTGGTTGCCGCCGCCCCAGGATCCACCCGGGCCGACACAGCCGTTGCCCAGCCAGCCGTCGCCGCAGCCATTGACACTGTTGAGGATAACCCCGTTGCCTGCCGCGAGGAGCGCTGTACCTTTATTCGCCACGAAATCCGCACCGAGGTGCAGACCGCCCGAAGCGTAGTACCAGGTGCCGGCCACCGGGTTGATGAAGCCTGCCGCGACAGGATAGGTCCAGCCGGGTGCCGGTGCGATTTCATTCAGTTTGTCGGCGATACTGTTCATCATGGCCTGCAGTTCTTCAATGCCGGCTGCGACGTTCGCCGCTTCTGCCTGCAGCGCTGCTGCCTGGCGCCGGTATTCCTCTTCGACTACCTGCACCTGGTACATCATGACCAGAATTTCGTTCTGGGCATCCACGACCTTCTGCCGCGCTTCCGCAAGCGCTACCTTCTCTTCCTCCATGACGACGATGTCCTTGTTCATCTGTTCGATCAGATCAGCGAGCTTGGCCATCTGTGCATTGTCATAGGCAGTAATGTCATCCAGTCCCTTGGCGATGCGGATGAAGTCATTGAAGCTTCTGGCACCCATCAGGATGTCCAGGTACTTGTTCAGCCGCATGGTAGGCTGGGAAAGCACCATCCGTTCGGTAATGCGGGACTGTACTTCATCGATCTGCGCCTGGCTCTGGGCAATCTTCTCCTCCAGTTCCTGGATCAGGGCTTCCTTGACCGCAATTTCCTGGTTGTACTGCGCGATTTCCGCATTCAGAGCGTTTGCCTGGGCCTGGTAGCCTGCGACCTGCTGACCGTAGTAGGACAGGTTCTGCATGACTTCCGAACGCTGGGATTCAATGTCCTTCAGACGCCGGTTCAGATCCGAGCTCTGGGAACCGACATAGTTCATGTATGCTGTACAGGCTTTCTTCTGATCATCCGTCAGATGATGCTGGCCGGTGCAGAGATCCGTCCAGTACGAGCGGTCGGAAAAATCGTACTCATCTTCCGCCTGTACATGGTACGGCAGGAATGCACAGGTGCAGAGTACAAGGGACAGCGCGATTCTTGTCAGTTTCTTCAGCGCTTCCATCTCAGACGCCTCGTTACGGAAATATAGGAACCCAGGAAACCGACGAATACACCCATTGCCAGCAAAGCAAGGGAAAGCTGCTTGGCAAACGGTTCCGGATCCAGCAGTACAAACATGTCGGAGACCAGGTGTCCGCCGGTAATCCCGTAGAGATAACGGTAACCGAAATAGGTCATCAGGATCGGTACGATCGAACCGAGCAGGCCGATGATGATTCCTTCGATCAGGAACGGACCGCGGATAAAGCTGTTCTTGGCACCGACATTGCGCATGATGCCCAGCTCCATGGAACGGTTCTCAATGGTTGTATTGATGGTGTTGGCAATCAGGAATACAGCCAGCAGGGACAATGCCCCTGTCAGGCCCATACCGATCAGACGGACCAGGTTCAGCGCGGAGACCAGCTTGGTAGCGCTCGCTCCGCCGTACTCGACTTCATCCACGCCTTCGATCTGTTCGATCTGGTGGGTAATCTCTTCCAGCCGGCTGCCGTCATCCACTTCTACGTAAAACGCATCGTGCATCGGGTTCTTGCCGTCTTCACGGTACGGTTCAAACAGCTTCTTCGCTTCTTCGTTCGCTACGCTGTTGATATAATACTCCAGCTCATCATCCTTGCTGGAGAAGGTAACGGTCGTGACACCGGGTATATCCTTGATCGCCAGGGCCATGCGGTCTTCCTCTTCCGCCGCTTCATGTCCGTAGTCCACCGTTACAGCGATCTGGATGCTGTGTTCCAGACCCTGGGTGAACCGGCGCACATTGAAAGTGAACATCATCATGAGACTGACGAGGATCAGGGACATCATGACCGAGAAGATGCTGGACAGGCTCATGGCCGCGTGGCGCCATACACCTTTGAAGCCCTCTACCACCGGGCGGAAAAACCTACTTATCATCCAGAATATAACCTCCTCCCGGCAGATCGGCCTTGATGTGGCCGTATTCCAGGGCTACGGTCCGCTTGCGGTGCTTGTTCACCACACCGGAATCATGGGTAACCATAACGATTGTTGTACCGTAGGCTTTGTTGATGCGCTCCAGCACCGACATGATCTCATCGCTCATGGTGGGATCCAGGTTGCCGGTCGGCTCATCGGCGATCAGCACTTTCGGGCGGTTGGCAATGGCTCTGGCGATCGCAACCCGCTGCTGCTGTCCGCCGGACAGTTCCTTCGGGAAGGCATTGCCCTTATCATCCAGACCGACCAGGTTCAGCACACCGCGCACCCGGCTGCGGATCAGGGTCTTGTCCATTCCTATGACTTCCAGTGCATAGGCAATGTTCTCGAACACCGTAAAGGTCGGCAGAAGCCGGTAGTCCTGGAAGACAACGCCGATATTCCTGCGGTAGACCGGAACCTGCGAGCGGCGCAGTCTGCCGACATCGATTCCGATTACTTTGACTGTTCCCTTTGTCGGGACTTCCTCTCCGTCCAGAAGCTTGATCAGCGTACTCTTTCCGGAGCCTGTCGGACCGATCACATAGACAAACTCTCCCTGGTCGATCCGGAGATTGATATTGTACAGTGCATTGACACCGTTCCTGTATCTCTTGTACACATCCGTGCATTCAATCATCGGGCACCTCCGAAACTCCTACTATTATACCATGTACAGTAATGCAGGAGCTTTAAGACAACTAATTATAGCACACCATTGCGGGATAAATATGTTAGAATCCCTCTGTATGAAAAGACGGTACTGGATCTGGCTCGTGACAATCATCTACATCGGTATTGTTTTCCGGTTCTCCGCAATGAAGGCTGTGGCTTCCCAGGATCTGTCCAGCGGCTTCTCATGGCGGATCCTGCAGAAGCTTTCCGTCTTCGGACTGTACGGGGATGTGGTGCGCTTTGATCCCTGGGTGCGCAAGTGCGCTCACTTTGCGGAATACGCTGTGCTGGGTGTTCTGGCAGGGATTTCTGTACATACGGCACCGTGGATACGCCCCCGTTTGCTGAACTTTGCAATCCTGGCTGTCAGCATACCGGTCATTGATGAAACCATACAGAAATTCACCGAAGGACGGGCCTGCATGGTCAGTGATATGGTACTGGACGCCTGCGGGTATCTCTTCGGTGGGTTCCTGTTCTATGTGCTTCTGCTGATCCTGAAGGATCTTTTCAGGAAACGGTAAGCGGGGCTGCTTTTCCGTCGGTGATCCTCAGGAGATCCTCCGGGTCCAGCACCATCTGCATCCCGACCCTGCCTGCCGATACAACTATCCTGTCCAGCAGTACGATCGTTTCATCGAAAACGGTCGTATATTTCTTTTTCATGCCCACGGGGGAGCATCCTCCGTGGACATACCCTGTCAGTGGAAACAGTTCCTTCTGCGGGATCATCGCTACGGACTTTACACCCACGCTTCTGGCGCAGGCTTTGAGGTCCAGCCTCTCTGCGACAGGAATGACGAAAACATAGTGATTGCCGTCGTCACCTCTTGTCACCAGGGTCTTGAACACCTGTTCCGGGTCTTCACCGACTTTCTTCGCCACACTGACACCGTCGATCATGCCGTCGTCCGTATCATATACATGCGTTGTGTAGGCAATGCCGGCATTGTCCAGCATGCGCAGGGCGTTTGTTTTATCTTCCTTCTTTGCCATGTTCGTTGAGTATATCCTTCTGGTAGTCCTTGGAGATCTTCATGGTGAAGCGGTACCACAGTTCAAAGTAGCCTGCCAGGCGATGATCTTCCAGCAGTGCGGTATTGCGCCTGATGTTGTTTTCTTCCCGGGATGGATCAAAGACAGGCATGTTGTTGTCCATCTTCCAGGCAGCGATCTCCTCCACGGTCTTCATCCTTTCCTCGAACAGTCTGGTCAGTTCTGCATCGATCTGATTGATCCTGTAGCGCTTTTCATCCAGTGCGGTCATAAACGCTGCCTCCTTTGCCCTTCCTGTATATTGTAAATGAAAAAAACAAAGATGGTACGGTCTGTACCATACCATCCTTGCTTAGGTTCAGTTTCTCTTGAAGATCGTCTCGATCGTTCCGTCTTCCTTGATGATGTCGATGGAGCACTTGGTGCCGTAGACAGCCAGTGCGCCGGGGATGACGATCCACGGAGCAACCCAGGCACCGATGATGCCGCCGGCGATGCCGGTCGTTACCGGTACACTCATGAGCACCTTAGCGCCCTTGCGCAGCTGGATGCGTGTTACACTGCCCTTCTCAATGATTTCCTTGAGCTTGTCGCCGATCTCTTCGAGGTCCGGCAGATCATCCGCATTGAGCTCTCTTGTCGGTGCGTCTTCTTCCACGTACTCTGTGTACTTCTCTGTCTTCGGGGCTTCGCCTCTTTCCAGCAGGATGATCGCTCCGATCACATCTCCGCCGGTCGTCTCCAGCGCTTCCTTCGCTTTCTCATATGTAACGCCTGTGCGCGCCTTGACTTCATCCATCATTTCGAGTGTAATCTTTTCCATTTCAAATCCTCCTTCAATGGTTTTGACCAACGGTCAAAGACAATATAGCATGTGTTTGACCGGCGGTCAATACACCTATTTCAGTATTGTACCGACAACTTTGGAAACCAGCTTGCCGTCAGTCTTTCCCTTGTAGCGGGCCATCATTTCCTTCATGATGACACCCTGGCTCTTCCTGACGGGTTCCAGACCCATCTCGGCCATGATCTCCTCGACAGCCTGCCGGATTTCATCCTCGTTCATCTGCTTCGGCAGATAGGTTTCCAGCAGGGCGATCTTCTTCTTTGTTTCCTCGATCGCGTCCGTGCGGTCTGCCGGCGTTTCGGCCAGGGCTTCCTTGGTCTGCTTCAGCTCCTTCTGGACGTAGACGAGCTCTTCGTCCTTTGTCAGTGCTTCATGCTTTTCCTTCTCGCCGAGCGCAATGGCGGAAATGAGCAGGGACAGAACGCCCTTCTTCAATGTGTCCTTCTCCTTCATTGCCTGCATATTGTCTTTTCTCAGCTGTGTCAGTAATTCTCCCATGATCTGTTCACCTTCCCTTTGATTACTGTAATACCGTTTATTATTATACTACGTGGTATATGATATAATGCTCTGTGCATGCGGATATGGCGGAACCGGTAGACGCGCTGGACTTAGAATCCAGTGGAGTGATCCGTGCAGGTTCGATTCCTGTTATCCGCACTT
>JAEEYJ010000006.1 GCA_016291725.1 Solobacterium sp. | reverse complement strand
TGTTTCTGGCTGTTCTCCCGGATGAAGACGCAAGGGATGCGCTGGTGGAAGTGCAGAACCGGATGTGGGAGGCCGGTCTGCGGGGAAACTACGATGTCCGGGACAACCTGCACATTACCCTGGCCTATATCGGGGAGTATCCGGATCCGGACGGAATCCTGGATCTGCTGGAGGATATACAGAGAGAACGGTTTGTTCTGTCCCTGCAGGGCATCGGTGTCTTCCGTAAGCTGTACTGGTGCGGTGTCAGGGAAAACGATGCTCTGCAGGCACTGACTGCCGGGATCCGGCACAGACTCTCCGATGCCGGGATCCCGTTCGACCGGAAGAAGTTCGTACCGCACATCACCCTTCTGAGGAAAGCCTGGAGCGAGGCAGGAGACCCGTATCCGGAGATTGATATACCGGAGGCATCCTGGGAAGCAAACAGGATTTCCCTGATGAAATCCGAAAGAATGAAGCAGGGCATGGTCTATACTGAGATCGGCAGTATACCTCTGCAGTAAAAACAAGGGCTGAACAGTCAGCCCTTGATCCATTCCCGTGCAATGCCCAGCACTTCCCGCAGTACGGATGATGGCAGAAGCCACCAGGTAGTCCTTGCCGGAAGCGCTGTACAGGAATAGCCCTGTTTCCGGGCAATCAGGCAGGCCCGGTAGATATGGAACCCGTTCGATACAACGATGATCTCTTCCGGGAGATCATTTTCCTTCAGCACCGTACGGGTGAAAGCCAGATTCTCGTAGGTGGTGGAAGAACGGTCTTCTTCATGGACCCGCTCTTCATCAATGCCATGGGATACCAGCCATTCTGCCATGCACCGGGCTTCCGGCATGATCTCGTCCCCGCCCTGTCCGCCGCTGACAACGGCATGTGTGTCCGGGTGATCCTTCAGCCAGGCATAGGCCCGCTGCAGCCGGTACAGAAGGGACAGGCTGGGGCGGTCTCCCTCCAGACCGCAGCCGAGAACGACAACCGTCTGCGGCTTGTCTTCCGGCGGTGCATTGCGGCATTCCCTGTACATGCAGAAGCAGGCAACCGCAGCAACACAGAAGAATACAGCATAGCCGGCCTGTACAGCTCTGCAGACGTACCGGAATCCTCCGCCCCGCAGCTTTTCTTCGAACAGACAGCCGAGCAGGAGAACCAGGGACAGGAAAGTGCCTGCCAGACTGCCGGCATTGAAGATGCCCGCAAAGAAAGGAAGGGCGAACAGCACCGTTCCCAGAATGCCGATCAGGATGCCGAAGAGTCTGAACATAGCTGTATTATACTACCCGGCACAGAACCATGCAGTATTTACATTGCAGCGCTGCGGTCACAACAATTACGGCATGGATGGAAAGGAAATGCGAGGTTCTGCTATGATATATAGGTAAAGGGAAAAGTGATGAACGATAAAAAGAGACTGCCGGTGGAGGAAGAGGAAGAAACCCTGTTCTTCGGACTGTACAAGAAGAAAAAGGAAAGCTATTCCTGGGATCTGAGTACGGATATTGTGATCATCATTGTATGCCTGTGCTTTGCGGCAAGGATGATCTATGATTCCGTACGGTTCTTCCGTACCTACGGACTGAATCCGTTGAATATCGTCATGGCTTCTGCGTTCTTCCTCTTCGGTCTGCTGGGCATCCGGGCGGCCTACAACCGGCTCATGCATGCGGTACGGCTTACCCGAAGGCACAGGGAAGAGAAGAAACAACAGGTCTGAACACAGGTTCAGGCCTTTTTTTATGCTTTTCGTTCGCCGACGACCCGGTATTTCATCCATTCTCCGCTCCGGTACCGCCGGACAAAGCAGATGATGCGCACCACCCAGTCCGCAAACATCGCATACCAGACACCGATGACACCCATACCGAGGCGTATGCCGAGGATATAGCCGCCCAGCAGCCGCATGATAAACATCGACAGAATCCCGACACGCATGGTATACCGGGCATCGCCGGCTGCCCGCAGGGCATTCGGCAGGACAAATGCCGCGGAGTGCAGCAGCGTCGCCACGACACAGTCGATGGTTATGATGCGCCTTACCAGTACAGCCGCCTCCGGGGTGAGTGTATACAGCTTCAGACTGATGGGCAGGGTGAGGTAGAGAATCAGGTTGGCAATGCCGGTCATAATGGCAGCGGACATCACCATGCGCCGTGTATAGTACTTCGCTTCCTTGTAGTCATTGGCGCCCACACAGCGCCCGATGACTGTGATGACCGCCATGCCCATCGCGCTGTCTGCGATGTAGGCGATCGTACCCAGACTGTTCGCGACACCGTTGGCAGCGATCTGGGACGTACCGAAGGTAGCGACAATGCTGGCAACGAGGACTTTTCCGAACTGGAATAGTCCGTTTTCAATGCCGTTGGGAACCGCGATGGAAAGGATCTTCCGGATGACATCTGTACGCAGGGTCAGGATGTTCTTCTTCATCAGTACGATCTCGTTCTGCGGATTGAAGCACCTGCGGATGATGATCCAGGCTGCGACCGCCCGGGAGATCAGTGTAGGCAGGGCAACCCCGGCAACACCGATGCGCAGGATGAAGATGCCTACATAGTTTCCGATCAGGTTGATGACGTTCATAAGCATGCTGACACGCATGGTCACATTGGTCATATTCATGGAACGGTGCAGGGCTGCTCCGCTGTTGTAGATGCCCAGGAAGGGAAAGGAAAACGCTGTTATCACGAAATAGATGATGCAGGCCTGCATGACTTCGGGAGAGATGGACGGGTAGAGCAGATGCAGGATCTGCCGGTGGAGAACCAGTACCAGTCCCATGAAGACTGCCGGCACCAGCGAAGAGATCAGCACCAGCTGTCCTGCCGCAAGGTTGCTGTAGGAACGATCGCCGGAACCGATGTACTGGGTCACAATGACGGCGCCTCCCGTTGTCAGGGCACCCATGACGACAATGACCAGAAAATTGACCTCATTGACCAGGGAGACGCCGGATATGGCGGCTTCGCCGACGGAGGAGACCATCATTGTGTCCAGGATACCGACGAGGATGCCCAGGATCTGTTCGATGAGCAGGGGATAGACCAGGCTGCGCAGCTGCTCATCGGAATAGCTTCTGACTGCGTTCATGAATCCATTGTAGAGAGGGAAATGACCGGCTGCCAAGAGAAGGAAGAAGAAAATCACCCTGCATGAACAGGGTGATCTTCAGAGAATGTAAGAATCTATCAGTGCTTGATGCCTTTCTCCAGGACGGCGGCTACATACTTCATCGTTGCCTTGACGCCCATGTCGAGGACATCCTCGTCCACATCAAACTTCGAATTGTGGTGGGCTGCACCGGTTCCCTTGGCAGGGTTGTTGATGCCGAGGTGGGCGAATACACCCGGACTCATGGACAGATATCTGCCGAAGGATTCACTGGCGTACCAGGGCTGGGATTTTACAACTGCGCCTGCACCGAGCACTTCCGGAAGCGCTGCTTCCGCCAGAGCTGCATAGTACGGATCATTGACGACAGGGCCGCCGAACATCATGAACCGCGGGCCGAACTCGACATGGCCGTTGTGCATGGCTGCGGTATTCTCCGCTACTGTCTTCAGGATGTTGAAGGCCTTCTTACCTTCCTCTACGTTGAAGAGACGGCAGGAACCGATGACATGGGCTGTATCCGGGATCACGTTGGATACTTCACCGCCCTGGATCGAAGTAATGCCGAGGGTAACGGTCTCGTTGGCATCGATCTGGTTTGCCCAGGCAACGGCCAGGTTGTTCAGGTAGTTGGCTGCCATAAAGACCGGGTTGGCAGACTGGTCAGGCCGGGAACCATGGCCGCCCTTGCCGACGAAGGTAATGTCAACACCGATGCCGCCGGCCATGCGCGGTCCTTCCTGTACACAGATGGTTCCGCTGGGCAGATCCGCCCATACATGGATGCCCCAGAAGGTATCGATCTGCTTGGTCTTCAGAACCTTTTCCATTCCCGGCCATCCGGTACCGTTCTCTTCACCATCCTCGAACGCGAGGTAGATGATGCCGTCGAACTTGTCCATATTGGCAGAGAGGATCTTTGCGGCACCCAGCAGCATCGCTGTATGCGCGTCGTGTCCGCATCCGTGGCAGGTCTTGTCCGGTGTGTCAGACATAACGATGCGCTTCTGCGACAGATTGCACTCGTCCTCCGGCATCGGCAGGGCATCAAAGTCTGCCCTCAGTCCGATATGCGGTCCCGGGCGCCCGCTGTCAAGCGTTGCGAAGCAGCCATGGTTCTCGACCGGCTCCCACGGAATGCCCATCGCATCCAGCTGCTCCCGGATAAACGCACCGGCCCTGACACAGTTGGGCGCTACTTCAGCGCGCTTGTGCATTTCACGGCGCATTTCGATGACATAGTCATGCACTTCCGCTGCCGCCTGCTGTATGAATTCATTGGTAAACATAACGTGCTGTACTCCTTTCAATGGAATAAAAATCCGGAGAGAGCTTTCTCTCCGGATTGTGTACTGCTAATCAGAACGCGCCTGTGTAGCCGGTCATTGTCAGGAAGACCATGATTACGGCCGCAATCAGCAGCATCACCAGTACCCTCGGGAAGGCCCACTTGAACCACTTCGGGTAGTCGATGCCGCACATTGCCAGGGAACCGACGGTCCAGCCCAGAACAGGCGATATGATGTTCGTGAAGCCGTCACCGAACTGATAAGCCTGGACGATGAGTTCCGGATGCATTTCGAGAACTTCGCCGATCGGCTTGATGATCGGAACGAGGATCGCCGCCTTGGAGGAAGCAGACGGGATGATCGGGTTGATCAGAGCGATAACCAGCATCATACCGACAGAAGAGATCCACCTCGGCAGGTTCATCAGAGGACGGGTAATGACATAGACGATTGTGTGCAGAACGTTGCCGTAGCCCAGAACCAGGGAAACAGAACGAGCCATACCGATAACGAAGCCGACAAATGCCATACCGGCAAGACCCTTCGTAAAGGAAGCGCCCATCTGGTCCCAGCTCATGCCGTTGATCAGACCGATGATCGTAGCGATGACCATGAAGACAAAGCACTGCATCTCAAACAGAGAGTAGCCGAAGATCGCGGTACCTTTCATACCGTACCAGACGATGAACAGATACTGGCCGACGAAGAGAATCAGTGTGCAGATCATTCTCCAGTCGATGACAACGTCTGTTGTCATGACGCCTGTATCTTCCACTTCAGCTGTCGGGTCGAATCCATTGCCGAACAGCGGGGACTTTGTCGGATCGTTCTTGATCTTCTTTGCGTACTGCAGTGTCATGAGCAGACCGGCGATCATCATGATGTTCATGATGATGAAACGGGTGCCGAAGCCAGCGTACGGACGGGTATCCATCAGAACCTGTACAGTGAACATTTTGTTCGGGCCTGTACCGAAGCCGATCAGGGTTGCGAAGGTCGTAACCATCATCGCAACGAAGCCGTCCATCTTCATCTTCTTGGCAAACGCAACACCGACCGGAACAATTGCGATCAGTGCGTCGGATCCACCGAAACCGCCGAGGTAAACCATCAAGCAGAACAGGATGGAAATGAGCAGTGTGTCGCCCTGGCCCTGCAGTTTGACGATTGCCCAGTCGAGCAGTTTGTCAAATGTCTTGGTATCAAGGAAGATCTGGATTGTAGCACCACCGACCATGACGATGAACGCGATCGTCGCGGAACCTGTCAGACCAGGGAAGATCTGCAGCAGCGCCTTGATCGGATTTACCGGTGTCTGGTAGCCCAGGTAGCTGAACTGGTCGCCCAGAATTGCGCCTGTCTCTGCGTCTGTACCGAACTGACCTGCAGGAATGATGTAGGTCGCGACGGAGCAGATCAGAAGCAGGATGATCATGAGCCACAGCATGTGCGGCATTTTGAAGCCTTTTTTCTTTTTCGGCTCTGACATGAGTTGAAATCTCCTTTCTTTCTCCTCTTTCAACTATTATCCCTCATACCGGACTATGCCGGTCTATGCATTTGTTTGGGATTCATTATAGCGTGTTTTGCATGCAGGTGAATCATCAGGATCGCAGAAAACACGGCAGCTGCCGGATTCCGGCTGCTGGGATTTTCAGAATTTTCAGCAGTCTTCCTTCTTGATGCCGAACAGTGCTTCGAGATCCGCCCAGTTGTTTTCTGCCTTCAGGATTTCCGGATAGGTCATGTGCGGCTTCTTCGAGTTGTCGATATCGCTCTTCAGGAATTCAATGGCGTAGGTAGCCGCGCCGGCAGCGCCCTTGATCAGTACATCTTCATCAATGTCGAAGTAGCGGTTGTGGTGGGCCGCGCCGACACCCTTGGCATCATTCTTCATGCCGATGAAGCAGAAGACGCCGGACCAGAGCTTCAGGTAGCGGGAATAGCTTTCGGAAGCCATCCACGGCTCTGCATCATCGATGACGCAGTCACCGAGCTCTTCCTTCAGCACTTTCCTGGCGAACCGGGCGCATTCCGGGTCATTGACGACCGGGAATCCCGGCAGCGAGAAGCGGTTGTACTTGACGGTGCAGCCGTAGGCATCGGCAGTATCTTCAATCAGCTTCTTCAGTTCATCATGGAATACCATGCCTGCGCCGTCACGGTCAAAGGTTCTCATCGTTCCCCCGAAGGTGCAGTCATCCGGAATAACATTGCCCTGCAAACCGCTCTGCAGCTTGCCTACGGAGTAGGTCAGTGTTTTGTATGGATCGATCTTGCGCAGACGGATGCCTTCCAGTCCCTGGTAGATTGCGGCGAATGCATCAATCGGTGAAACAGACTGGTCGGGACGGGAACCATGGCCGCCTCTGCCCTGCAGTGTGACATCAAAGCCCATAGCACCGGCCATCATATTGGTATCGTTGATGGCAACCTTGCCGGACTCCAGTGTGGACAGCAGATGGATGCCCCAGCAGCTGTCAACGGTAATGTTGTTGTTGGTCATGTACTGGAAGATGTACTTGACGTTGCCGGTGACTTCTTCACCGCGTTCGAAGCAGAGGTAGACGGTTCCTTCGATGTCGTCTTTGCGCTCCAGCAG
>JAEEYJ010000060.1 GCA_016291725.1 Solobacterium sp. | reverse complement strand
CAGAGCAATAGCAGCTCCGGTAAGGGACATGATACCTGCACCAATGATCTGTCCAACAGCTGAAGCCATCAGGTCCCAGAATTTAAGAACCCGCTTAAGCTCCTGTGTGTTTTCACTCATAAGTTATCCCCTTTTTCTTTATATCTATAACTGCAGTCCGTTTCCGGCTGCGTTCCCGGTCCATCAGATCATCCCGCTACGAACTGGGCCGGAAGGCAGACCATCAACAGTCAGCAGATTATAGAATCTCTGACTGCACAAAGAAACGACACCCGTCCCTTTGTGCCATCTGCTTATCATCGTAGCAAACAGCTTATCCATCAACTATCAACAAGTTGTTTCTATCCTTTAACAAAATGTTGGGTTTGGAACGGCACAACTGCTTTTATACTGAACTTGCAATTATGCGTTCCTTTTGTTATTTCCCCGATTGCAAAGGAAAAAAAGATCGTAATGATCTTTTTTAATGCAATTATGCGTAAATCCAGCTCCCATACCGGCGGATTTCAGCGCTCAAACACTGCATAAACATGCATCTATGAGCGATATGCTACAATGGAACATGTACGGAGGGCAGGATCCATGGCAGTACAGCAGCAGGAACAGCAGAACAACAGCCTTTGGTGGGATGACGAAGAGGAAGAACCGGTACGCACGGAATATCATACGAAGAAGACCGTTGCTCGGAAACCGGAGCAGCGGAAGAAAAAGAGCCCTGTCGGGAAGATCCTTGCCGGTGCTGCGGCCATAGCGGTCGCACTGACCGGGATGGTGTTCTACAACCGCACCCCTGCTTTTGCGGATACCGCTGCACCGGAAGGGTACCTTCCCCTGGAAGAGTACCTGTATCTGAATGAGAACGGTGATCCGGAGGGCAGTCTGATGAACCCGTTCTACGAAGGGGGCTGGGTCTACTACGGTGAGGAGGAAGTCTACACAACAACGAAGGGTATCACCGTCGGCAGCACCTGGGATGACTTCGTCGAAGCCTACGGACAGTATACGGCCTACAGCATCAGTGTTGTGCCGGAGGAAGACATCCCGTACGATGAAAGGCCTGACAGCTACTACGATGAGCATTACTTCGGCTTCATGAAGGTCGAAGACTTCGACAGAGAGTACATCAAGACCGGCAAAGTGGATCTGAGCACCAATACGGTCTATGTGGAATTCACGGTATATGTATACGGCAGGCATGCGGCCTATACCGAGAAGCAGTATGAGCAGGTGCTGGATCTGCATTACTCCAACAATATGCCGGACGGCAGTATCTTCGATCCGAAACTGCAGCACTACTGCCTGGACTTCACCTTCTCGCCCAAGGATACCTTCTGGGATGAACTGCCGGAAGACGGGACGCTCAACTACATCAGCTATGACCACTATGCGTATTGAGGAGGACGATATGGAACTGGAATTCACGAACAGGCTGCCGGATCCGGAACAGTACAATACCCTGCGCCTGCGCTCGGGCATGGGCGGCAGGAAAAGCGATCAGCGTGTCATACGGGCGCTGGAAGGCTCTTCCTTTGTCTGCTCCGTATGGGACGGTGAGCGCCTGATCGGCCTGGGCAGAGTGATCGATGACGGAGGCATCTGCTTCAGCGTCAACGACATCATGGTGGACAAGGAGTACCAGCGCCGTGGGATTGCGGACAGGATCATGACGGAGATCGATCATTACCTGGATGCCCACGCGGATGAGGAGTGCTTTGTAACCCTGATCGCCAAGATCCCGGCGGATCATATCTACCTGCGGCACCGCTTTGAATACATTGATCCCGACCGGCGCTATGGCATGATCCGGCATCAGGATGACCGGCCGGCGAAGAAGTATTCACCCATCTGATGCAGAATACCGGAGAAATCCGGTTTTTTTGTGTTTTTCTGTTGACATATATATCGGCATACGATATATTGTGATTGCGATATATCGAAAGACGATATAACGGACAGCGATAGAGGTGATTCTATGTATGAGAATATAGCATTGACGGAGACGACATTCTACATTCTGCTGGCACTGTACCGTCCGAACCATGGATACGGAATCATGCTGAAGGCAGAGGAGATGTCGCACGGAAGGGTCCGCCTGGCGGCAGGAACACTGTACGGTGCGCTGAACAGTCTGGTGGACAAAAAGTGGATCGAACAATTGCCGGTGGAAAGCGGCAGCCGGAAGAAGGAGTATCAGCTGACCGATCTCGGTCTGGACATTCTGGCAAATGAAATCGAACGGCTCAGGGAGCTGGTGGAGAACGGTGATGCCGTTCTGGAAGGAGAAAGATGAACATGGAGAAGAAGACGGTATGGAAGTGGTTCTTTGTCTGGGACTTTGACAAGGAAGAAGCCTGGCTGAATGAAATGGCGGATGAAGGCTGGGTACTGTGCAGTGTCGGCTTCTGCAGCTATACCTTCGAGCGCTGCGCACCGGAGGAATACACAATACGGCTGGAGATGAAGAAGCCGGATGATGGATACATCAGTTTCATGGAAGAAACCGGCGCGGAATACATCGGCAGGGTTGTCCAGTGGATCTATTTCCGGAAAAGGAATGAATACGGTCCGTTTGATCTCTTCTCCGATATGGATTCCCGGATCGAGCATCTGGACCGGATCGGTCTCTCGCTCCGGATCATCGGCATTGCCAACCTGCTGATCGGAGTGGTCAATTCATTCCACACATGGAGCTACGGGTGGATCAACCTGCTGTGCGCAACGCTGCTGATGTACGGACTGGGCAGGATCCGCGGCAAGCAGGAAGCGCTGGAAAAAGAGCGTACGCTGCGGGAATAAGGCAAAGAAAAAGGTGAAGTTCACAGGAACCGCACCTTTTTTAGTGGAGATTACTCTTTCGGAAGGATGATTTCGTCCAGAATCTCGCAGGCGCTGGCTACCAGAGCCGGGCAGTTCTTCGTCAGACCTTCGGTCATGATCTTCTTTGCCTCTTCCGGCACTGCGAAGCTGTAGCCGCCCAGCAGATCCTTGCAGATGAGGGAACCATGCTTGGCTTCGAACTTCTTTTCGAATTCCGTCAGCTTTGCGACGAGGATTGCGTTCTGCTCTGCGGAATACGGCTGGTTGTAGCCGTAGACTGCACCGATGGCCATGATCGCGCCGCTGACGCAGCCGCAGATGTCACCGTGGAAGCAGCCGCCGCCCAGACCGCCGGACACCTTCAGCAACAGATCCTTGTCCAGTCCGAGCACTTCGCATGCATGCATGACAACAGCCTGGGAACAGTGGAAACCCTGGCCTGCCAGGACTTCCTTTGCACGCTCAACAGTCATTTTTTCTGCCATTATTATGTACCTCCTGCTGCAGAATACCCGGCATGGTATCCTGCAGACTCTCCTTTCCTATATTATAGCGGGAAACAGGGAGAATGTCAGTTGTCTGTACGGAAGCGTTTCCGGTAGTTGCTGTAGTAGAGGATAAAGACAACAGCCGCGAAGATCCAGGTTGCCGGATAGCAGGCCGTAATGGCTTCTATGGTACCGCCGAGGCGCGGGGCAATGAGGTAGATCCAGACAAAGCGCATTGCGCAGATGGTGACCAGGGTAATGGCCATCGGGGCGAAGCCTTCTCCGGATCCCCGGATGGCGCCGGAGAGAATCTCTATGAACGCGTACATGAAATAGAACGGTGCGCATACACGCAGGACAGAGGTGCCGATTTCAATGACATGCGGCTCCTCCGCAAACCAGGCAATCATCGTCGGGGAGAACACATACATCAGTACACTGAGCACCAGCGTGATGGATACACTCATCAGGATGCCGGTTCTGACGCTCTCCCGTACTCTGCCGTACTTTGCAGCACCGTAGTTCTGCCCGACGAATGTAGTCACGGACATGCCGAACGCGCCCTGGATCATGAAGATGACATTGTCGATCTTGCCGAACGCTACCCAGGCAGCGGTAAAGGCGGCTCCGAAGCTGTTGACTGCCGCCTGGATGATCATATTGGACAGTGTATAGGCCATGGAAGTACCGCCGGCAGGCAGACCGATCCGGATGATTTCCTTCAGTACAGGAAGATCCACACCGAGCTTATGGATACTGACCCGGTAGATGTCATCCGTACGCATCAATGCCCGGGCAACCAGGAAGGAGGACACCGCAACGGAAGCGGCTGTAGCGATGGCCACACCGGCAACGCTCATCTGCAGGACCAGTACGAACAGCAGATCCAGGAAGATATTCAGGATGCAGGTCAGGATCAGATAGTTCCGGGGGCGCTTGGAATCTCCGATGGCCCGCAGGATCGCACCGCCGAGATTGTAGATGGTAAAGAACAGCAGGCTGCCGAAGATGATGCGCAGGTAGAGCACCGACAGATCCAGGATTTCCGGATCCATCTTGATCAGCCTGAGCAGAGGACGGGCAGCGAACTGGCCGAGAACAGACATTACAGTACCAAGAATGAGTGCCATGGTGATCAGGGTATGGACGGCTTTGGAGAGCTTTTCCTCGTTCTGTCCACCGTAGTACTGGGAAATGATGACGGTACCGCCGGCACCGACGCCCATGAAGAAGCCGATGAGCAGACCGATGGCAATGCCGGATCCGCCGACAGCCGCCAGGGCATTGGCACCGACAAAACGGCCGACGATGATACTGTCGACAGTATTGTAGAGGGTCTGGAATACCGAGCCGATCAGCAGCGGGAAGAAATAGGCCAGCAGCTGGCGGGGGATATTGCCTTCTGTAATCCGGTTTACTTTGACTCGTTCTGTCATACAGATTCAGTATACACAATACAGAGTGTACGGGAAAAGCAGGGGAACAGAAAACGGCTGCTGTATGCAGCCGTTGATTCTGAACGAATGCTGATATCAGATTCCTGCGAACTTCTCGGCGTCCACCGGTGTGTGCAGCGTTTCCGGCATGCTCAGCAGCAGCGGAATGCGGATCACGAGTTCACATACGATGTAGATGATGAATACCCACTTGCCGCCGATGCCGTCATAGATGATGCCGCTGAGGGCTGCCATGGCTGCACTGAAGATCGAAGAGAACATGCCTACTGCACCGATCCATCTGCCCATGATCCTGTGCGGAACGAGCTCGTTCTGGATGGATGCCGAAACAGTCGCACCGATTTCCTGGAAGCCGGCGAGCATACCGACAAGGAGAAGCACGGACATCGTCTTTGTTGTAATGAGCAGACCGAGTCCGAGCAGATACATCACGATCGTAAACAGAAGAACAGGCTTGCGTCCGTATTTGTCGCTGATAACACCGATGACATATCCGCACAGAACGGAAGTCAGTGCAGTTGCCGTGACCATTCCGGCCAGTGTTCCGGCATCAGCGGCCTTTGCCTCAGCCGCGAAAACCTGAACATAGGGAATGACCATCGCCATCGGCATCGCGTTGACAGCCGAGATCAGCAGCCACTTGCGGCAGTTCTTGTCTGCCTTCAGAATCGCAATGCCGTCCTGAATGACGGAATTGTTCTTGCGTACATGGCCGCCCCAGCTGCGGAACGAAAGCTTGAAGATGATGATCAGCAGTGATGCGATGGTAAAGAACAGTGCGATGAAGAACAGCGGACGGATGGTGTTGGGGTCCGTCGGTGTTCCGTTGACACCCATCAGATGGACCAGAATCCAGCCCGAAATCATCGGACCGACCATGCCGAGTACACCTGCCGCAAGTGATTCACAGACAAGCATGCCTTTGGCGCGGTCGCAGTTGGCCAGGCAGTTGCCGCAGATTGTAGCGCAGCTCTGTCCGCCCAGACGCTGTCCCATGGCATGCAGGAACAGGCCGAGCGCGGCGACCTGCCATACCTTCGCGGATGCCAGTGCCAGATAACCGCCGACCAGGACGAGAATACCGAAAATGTATACCTTTTTCGGACCGTTGCGGTCAATGATGGAACCGATGGTCGGTGCGAGAATGCCGCCCATGACCATACCGAGTGAGTTGATGAGGCCGTATTGTGTCTTCGTCGCTCCCAGCAGGACGATGTAAAGCGTCAGATACGGCAGAATCATTTTGTAGCCCAGACGTTCCAGCGATGTACGGATGACGGTGATCCGCCAGTCCAGCTGCTGTGCCTTCCAGAACGCCGGGATATTGAATACAGAGTTGTTGTTTGCGTTTTGAGCTGTCATTTATTTATCCCCCGTAGTTGCACCATATTATCTTAACACTATCATGGATCATTCGGTAAAGAAGAAAATGCTGTTTTATAATGATTATATGGAATATACAGTATTGGGAAACTCGGATCTGAAGGTTTCACGCCTTTGCCTGGGCTGCATGTCGTTCGGAGAGCCCGGCCGGGGTGAGTACCGGTGGACACTGGGCTATGAGGATTCCGAGAGAATCATACGGAAAGCGTATGAACAGGGAATCAATTTCTTTGATACTTCCAACAACTATTCAGACGGTACATCGGAAGAGATCCTCGGGAAAGCCGTGAAGGGGCTGAAGCGGGATGAGATCGTCATTGCGACAAAGTGCTATTTCAACGAAGGACGCCTGTCTCCGGAAGCCATACACCGGGAAATCACCGGTTCCCTGGAGCGGCTGGGCACAGACTACATTGATCTGCTGGTGCTGCACCGCTATGACTACGGTACACCGGTGGAAGAGACACTGCGTGCCCTGAACGAAGAAGTGCAGGCCGGACGGATCCGCTGCTACGGTGCCAGCGCAATGTACGGCTATCAGTTCGCGGAGTACTGCTGGAAAGCGAAGATGCTCGGATACCGGCCGTTCACAACCCTGCAGAACCATTATTCACTGGTTTACCGGGAGGACGAACGCGATCTGATCCCTGTCGCTGAACAGTTCGGGGTTTCCCGCACACCGTTCGCGCCGTTCGCTGCCGGAAGACTGGCAAGAAAGGACTGGGCGGCGGATACAAAGCGGTATGAACTGGACAGCCGGGAAGGCACCCGCTATGACCGTACGGAAGAAGCGGACAGAATCATCGCCGGCCGGGTATGGGAACTGTCACAGAAGTACAATTGTTCGATGACCGGCATCTGCCTCGCGTGGGAATTCGCAAAGGGCGCAGCGTCACCGATCATCGGCATTACCAAGGAAAAGCATCTGATGGATGCACTGGGATGCTTTGAGGTCTCCCTGAGCAAAGAAGACATCCAGTATCTGGAGGAATGCTATGTGCCGCATCCGGTAGTATGCAATCGTTGAGGTAAAGCTATGACATGGATTGAACTGTTCGGTTATCTTGGTTCGTTTCTGGTGCTTGTATCGTTTCTGATGACTTCAGTGTTCAAGCTGAGGGTGGTCAATACGGTAGGCAGTGTGATCTTTGCGGCATACGCGCTGATCATCCGTTCCTATCCCACAGCACTGATGAACATCTGCCTCGTCGGCATCAATCTGCGCTTTCTGTGGAAGATGATGCAT
>JAEEYJ010000059.1 GCA_016291725.1 Solobacterium sp. | reverse complement strand
TGCGGCAGAATAATCCGCAGCATGGTATTCTTCTCGCTCATACCCAGGGAAAGGGCCGCTTCTCTCTGGCCGGAGTCCACAGCCTGGATGCCTGCCCGGATCACTTCCGCAACATAGGCGCTTGCATTCACAATCAGCGCTGCCAGGATGCATACCGTATCCGACAGTTCGAACGGTAGTACCTTCGGCAGCAGAATCCAGAAGAAGTACAATTGCAGCAGCGGCGGTGTACCGCGCAGGATTTCAATGTACGCATTGATGATGCCGCGGAGCACTTTGCTTTTTCCGTACTTCGCCAGGGATACCAGCGTACCCAGCACCAGCGCGCAGGCCATGGTGATCAAGGACAGCCGGATCGTGCCGAAAAAACCCATCAGATAGATGTTCCCGTACGTCCGCAGCAGTTTCAGTATCTGTTCCAGCAGCATGTTCCGTTTCCTGTTCAGTCACTGAGGCCGAGCTTCCTGCCGTACTCGGTATAGTAGTCGTACCACTCGCTGTACTGGCCGCTCGCAATCAGCTCATCGATGCAGGCGTTGATATAGTCCCTGAGATCCGTTTCCCCTTTCTTCATACCGATCCGGGTTCCATCATATTCCGGCGGCAGATAGAAACGGTATTCCAGTACGGCCAGTCCGCAGCCTGGATTGTTGTCCACATACAGCTGTGCTGAGCTTCTGGCAACGATCGCTGCATCTGCCTTGCCTTCCTGCACTGCCAGATAAGCGTCAGGCATGGATCCGACCCGTTTGAATTCCTTGTATGCCGGAACCTGTTCCGTGACCATCAGTTCCTGAATGGACCCGGACTGGGTGATGATGACGCAGTCCTTCAGATCTTCCGCGTCTTCGATCACACCAACATACTTTTCCGGCACAAGAATACCGTAGCCGGCGTTTTCCGTAGAGAAATAGTAGCCCTGCGACATTTCCATGGCTTCTGCCCGCTCCGGTGTATAGGCCAGGGCGGAAATGGCAAGATCATACTTCCCTTCCGGTACGGATGCCAGTACAGCTGTGAATTCCAGCGGTACAATCCGCAGCTCTACACCCATTTTATCGGCGATGTAGCGGGCGAGTTCTATGTCGGAACCGACATATTTATCATCCCCTGTAAGCGTCGGGTCGATGAATTCGTTCGGAACCCAGTACGGTTCTGTAGCAACCGTCAGATAGCCCCGTTCCTTGATCTCGGCCAGTCTCCCTGTGGCACTGTCCGGAATACCCGCACCGACGGAAGGATCCCGTTCGGTTTCCTGTGCTGTACAGCCTGCGCACAGCAGTGCGGCAATGCTCAGCAATCCCCATAGTTTCTTCATATTCTTCTCCTCTTTCCGAAAACAAAAATGCCGCCCCCTGTGCCCAGGGAAGGCGGCAGTCAATCCGAATCAACGATCAAACCCTACAAACGCACTGTCCCATGAGCTTCCAGCAGAAAACGGTGATGATGGATCACCTGATGATCATGATGGAAGAGATTTGTAAACAGCTGCGTCATTTTTGTTTTCCTATGCTGTATTTTTACATGCATTCGCTGTCCTGAAAAGTATCTGCTCCGGTATTCTGTGCAGTTTTCCCAGCTTTTGCCGGCTGTTCCGAAACAGTTTTCATAAATGAGGCACTAGGGATGATAGATCTGCCGCTTCCATTTGTACGAAATCAGGATCCGGTACAGCCGGAAATCGGTTTTCAGCAGGACCGCGGACACTTTGCGCTGGAGCGAGAAGTACGGGCTGCGGACAACATCCTTCCAATGTTCTGTCAGGTATTTCACAGTGGAACTGTACTGGGGATGGTTCTCCGGGTGCTCTTCCCGCAGAATCAGATCCAGAACACCGAAAAAGCTGGCCAGTACACGGTATTCCGCGGCCTTCCGCAGGGAATCCGGCATCTTCCGCTGGATTTCCTCACAGGCTTCTATAATGTCGGCGATACTGCCCGGATCCGTGGTTGTTGTAACGCTGTTCAGCCGGTGCCAGTAGTAGTACAGTTCCTTGTTGAGGAGGACGATGCGGCCGGCATGCAGGAACAGGTCAGGCATGATCCGTACATCTTCATAGGTCTTTCCTTCCTGGAACCGTGCTGTCCTGAACAAAGAGGAACGGATCAGCTTGCTGCAGAGACTGTCATCCATTCTGCGCGTCAGGATCTGCTCCAGTGCCTGCTGCGGCTCCAGCACCATCTCCCGGCCATCGCTTTCCCTGGATTTTGTACGGTTGCGGTAGACGTCGCAGATGCGGCAGACAGCGATATCCGCGTCATATGCCTTTGCCAGCTGTACCAGAGAGCGGTACATGTCCGGATCCGAGTAATCATCGCTGTCCATGAAATGAATGTATTCGCCGGCAGCGGCATCCAGCCCGGCATTGCGCGCCCGGCTTACACCCCCGTGGGTCAGATGGATCACCCGGATCTGCGGGTACTTCTGTGCGTATTCATCCGCAATGACACCGGAGCGGTCCGTAGAACCATCGTCCACAAGGATGATTTCCGTATCCTGGAATGTCTGCTTCAGGACGGAATCCACACTGCGCGGAAGCCAGGTTCCGGTATTGTAGAACGGTATGATGACGGAAAGGAACGGTACAGTACTCATAGTGCTTTCCCTCCGCTCAGTTCCGACAGAAAAGCCCAGTAGGCTTCTGCACATCGGATCCGGTCATACGCTTCCCGGACCAGACGGGCGCTTTCCTGAAGCTCATCCTCTGACGGTGGATTCTTCA
>JAEEYJ010000058.1 GCA_016291725.1 Solobacterium sp. | reverse complement strand
TCCGTTCCAGCTGGGAGAGATACCCCTTGGTCAGCTCCGTCCTGGAAGCGAGTTCTTCCAGCGTCAGACCATTGCGGGTCCGGAGTTCCCTGACTCTTCTGCCGATATCCATTGCAAACCCTCCTGTTTATCTTTACTAAACAATTCGATTGTAATTGCTAAACCACAATCATTATACATTCTTCCCTTACGGAATCAATAGTAATATTAAACTATTTGTTTAGTATGATGTAACATGCCTCAGGGCGAATAAAAAAGCCTGTTCCTTCCGGAACAGACTGTGCTGAAGCTCTACAGCAGGCTCGCCGCGTCCTTGTCCAGGCAGACCGTTACATCCGGGTGATCCTGGAGGATGCTTGCCGGGCAGTCCGTCGTCTTCGGTCCCTTGAGCATACCATAGACCGCTTCCGCTTTGTTTTTGCCGGTTGCGATCAGAATGCTCCTCTTTGCCCGCATAATGGATGCCAGGCCCATGGTGATGGCCCGTACCGGCACCTGGTCGATGTCGTTCTCGAAGAAGCGTGCATTGTCACGGCGTGTCTGCTCGGTGAGATCCATCAGATGCGTCGGTGTATCGAACGGGCATCCCGGTTCATTGAAGGCGATGTGTCCGTCGGAACCGATGCCGAGCACCTGTACAGCGATCTCATGCTTTACAAGCTCATTTTCATAGTCAACGCAGTTCTGCTCAGGATCATCTCCGATGCCCAGCGGTACATGGACATTTTCATCGGGTATATCAATATGGTTGAACAGATTCTCGTGCATGAATGTCCAGTAGGACTGCTCATGGTCCCTGGGCAGCCCGACGTATTCGTCCAGGTTGAATGTCAGGATGTCCTTGTAGCTTCTGCCGGTCTCTTCATGATCCTTGATCATTCTCTGATAGAGGCCTACCGGACTGCTGCCGGTAGCGAGACCGAGCACAGGATTTTCTGTATTATCCAGCACTTCCTTCATCACTTCAAATGCCGCATCACTGACTTCGTCGTAGTTTTCCTTGATGATGATCTTGAACATATGGTTGATCCTCCAGATTAACGTAGAAATTTTAGCACAGTTCGTCTTCTGTATAAATCCCTGCGCCGGATTCTGGAAGCAGGAATCTTTCTGCTGTCCTGTCCGGTTGTGAAAAGTTTTTCTTTCCGGTACAGGGCGGGTTCTTTTGCATCCCCTTTAAGATAAGGAACCGGCAGGATATGGTATAATAGCTCTTGGTTTTCTTATGGCCAAAAAGAAGAAAAGACTGAATGCCCGGATCGTACGCAGCTTCCGGCAGATATTCCTCACTGTGCTTTCTCTGTCGCTGATCATCGGCATAACTTTCTTTGCGGGCTTCATGATCGCTCTGAAAGGACCTTCCCCTACCTTCTCCAATCTGATTGTTTCTACCTTCATGGAGACACGGCGCGGGGTGAAGATCATCCACCTGTTCCTGAGTGACGAGGATATTGAAGCACGGCTGTCCAAGAACCAGGTCTACTATACGGAAGAAATTACGGTGAACGCAGAGGATGAATTCATCATTCCGGAAGAACAGCGTGACAGCATTGAGATCATTGACGTATCCGGGGCGACCTTCAAAGGCAAGCTCATGATTGTCAGGGATCCTTCCCGTATGGCGCTGGGCGTCAATACCCTGATGGGCAGCGAGAGTGCTTCGGGATTCCTGGTACAGGACTACGTAAAGAAGGAAGGCGCGATTGCGGGCATCAATGCCGGAGGCTTTGATGATCCCAACGGTATGGGTGATGGTTCCATCCCCTACGGTGTAGTGATCAAGGACGGTGAGCTCGTAGCCGGAACCATGGACCAGTGGGTGTCCCTGATCGGCTTCAACGAAAAGCATCACTTGATTGTCGGCAATATGACGGCATCCGATGCGCTGGACTGGGGCATCACGGATGCGGTCACCTTCGGCCCCATCATGATCGTCAACGGCAATACAGTGCCCATTACCGGTACAGGAGGCGGTCTGAATCCCCGCACAGTCATCGGACAGCGCAGCGATGGTGCAGTACTTCTGCTCGTCATTGACGGACGGCAGACCACCAGCCTCGGCGCCAGCTACGAAGACTGCATCCAGATCATGCTCGAATACGGAGCCATCAATGCGGCAAACCTCGACGGAGGAAGCTCTTCCGTCATGGTCTATCAAGGCGAAATCATCAACAGCGTAGTTTCCATACGCGGAGACAGGACGGTACCTACAGCGTGGATCGTACGGTAATCAAAAAAAGCTACAAGGAAAGAGCACAGGTCGGCCAGACATTCCTGAGCCATCTTTTGACTGTCTGCGCCGCGGCGATCCTGGTCTGTGCCGCCGCGCTTGCCTATCTCTGGTTCTGGCTGGACCGTTATGAAAAGCACAGTGTAAACGGCGCCATGACCAACTATATGCAGCTGGTTGCCAATAAACAATGGGACGAGATCTATGAGATGGACGTAGAGAACTTCGTGGAGCTGAATTCCAAGGAAGTCATTACGAGCTATCTGACCTATCTGTACGCAGACTGCAATATGAACGGCATGACCTTCTCCTATGCCGGAGAAGACGGCTACAGCGCCTACTACGATGTGTACTACCAGCAGAAGAAGCTCTGCTCGCTGGAAGCGAGGAAGCCGGAGGGATCTTCTGTGTGGAAGGTGCGTACCGTCAACCAGAACCATACCTATACGTTTGATGTACTGGATGGAACGCCCTTCTCGATCAACGGCAACGAGATCACGGATTTCTACATCCATGAAGACCGGCCGGCTCCTCTGGAATTCGCTGATCTCAGCATGGAAATGCCGGAAACCGTACGCTATACCATCGGAGGCTTCATCTACGCACCGGAACCCGAAGTCCCTGCCGGATACATTGCTGTGCGGGATTATCTGGCCCCTCACTTCTATCTCGGAAGAGCACCGGACAGCATCCAGCAGGAAGAGTTCTCCCGCAACATTGAAGAAACAGCCATTGCCTACTGCCGCTACATCACCAAGGACGGTACCTTCAACGCTCTGAACCAGCATCTCTACCCTTACACAGAGTTCTACTACAACATTCTGGGCTTCAATCCCCAGTGGTACAGTGCCCATGATTCTGCTGTATTCACCAATGTCAAAGTATTCGATATGCTCGCTTTGGGCGGCAATGCGTTCGTCGGTACGATCTCGTTTGATTATATTGTTTCCGCAGAAGATGCCGGCAGAACGGAATCCAGTACCTACCAGCTGTTCTTTGTTAAGAACAGCTACGGCAACTGGCGGCTGATCAATCTGGCCATTGTGGACAGCTCAACATCCTGATAACGAAAGGACGGGTTCCTGACCCGTCCTTTTATTCACCTTCCTTGATCAGACCGTATCCCCAGAACGATCCATCGTTGGTGTATACCGCTTCACAGCTGCCCGCTTCATACGCTTCACAGCGCTCCTGTCCGCCTTCACCCGGGAACAGCATATCATACGTCTGCGCTGTTTCCGGCGGAACTGCACCGCACGGTATATCCTCCCTCAGTGCACCGGGAGCCGTACAGCCTGTCTCTTCCGGGATCTCCGGCTTCTGTTCCGGTTCCGGTACAGTCTGTGTGCCATCCTCTTCGTGTACAATGACTACGATTCCGACCAGTGTCTCGTTGTTGGAGTAGTCTACGGCGCTGAGCACCGGATAGTATTCTCCCGGCCTGCTGTAATCGATGGTGCCCAGCACCTGAACAGGAACCAGGCCATCCACATCATCGTAGCCGGTGATATAGGAAAAATCGATCTCATTGCCTACCGTCGTATCGAAAACATACTTGGAGATATTGATGAACGGTCCGGTCGTATCCCTGCCGGACGGTATTCCTTCACGCTGTGCACAGCCTGCCAGCAGTGCTGCACAGACAACAGTCAGTATTCTCTTCATGCCTATCATTATAGATGATTCAACGATGATTGCTGAAATAATTTTTGTCGGTGGACTTTTGGACGATTAAGTGAAAAAATGAAATTGTATAAGGAGGCTTGTTTTACCTATGGCATTTATTGACGGCATTAAAGAAAAGGCCAAGAAAGACCTGAAGACTATCGTTCTGCCTGAATCCGAAGATGAGAGAACCATCCGCGCCGCAGCGAAGGTCCTCGAAGAAGGAACAGCCAGGATCATCCTGATCGGACCCGAAGACACCATCAAGGCTGACGCTGAGAAGTACGGCGTGGATGTTGCCGGTGCAGCGATCATTGATCCCGAAAAGTGCGAGAAGCTCGGCACTTATGTAGACACCCTTTATGAACTGAGAAAAGCAAAAGGCATGACCCCCGAAAAGGCGCGTGAGACCCTTCTGGCCGACCGCACAACCTTCGGTGTTATGCTCGTAAAGCTCGGAGAGGCGGACGGCCTGGTATCCGGTGCCTGCCACTCCACTGCGAATACCCTGCGTCCTGCCCTGCAGATCCTGCGTACAGCACCGGGTGCCAAGCTCGTATCCGGCTTCTTCGTCATGGATGTACCGAACTGCGAATTCGGTGACAACGGAACCTTTGTGTTCGCCGACTGCGGCCTGAACCAGGATCCGAACCCGGAAGAACTGGCAGCCATTGGCAACGACAGTGCGAACAGCTTCAAAGCGCTGGTCGGCGGAGACGCAAGAGTCGCGTTCCTCTCCCATTCATCCAAGGGAAGCGCCAAGCATGCACTGGTTGACAAAGTGACAGCAGCAGTAGCGGCGGCCCATGAGAACTATCCCGATCTGGTATGTGACGGCGAACTGCAGCTGGATGCAGCCATCGTACCGTCCGTTGCGGCCAGCAAAGCACCGGAGTCCCCGGTTGCCGGTAAGGCCAACGTACTGATCTTCCCGAACCTGGATGCAGGAAACATCGGCTACAAGCTCGTACAGCGCCTGGCGAAGGCAGAAGCCTACGGACCGATGCTGCAGGGTATCGCAAAGCCGGTCAACGACCTTTCCAGAGGATGTTCCTGGGAAGACATCGTCGGTGTTGTAGCGATTACAGCCGTACAGGCACAGAACGCGTAAACAGAAAAAAACTGATTCCCCGGAATCAGTTTTCTTTTCAGTACTTCTGGGGTACCAGTCCCTCATTCAGGGAGTGGTACTCTTTTCTCCTCCGTCCGATCAGGAAGGTGCCGGTAACGGTGACCGTGAACTCTTTCCTGCCCCGTTCATCATTGCCCTGCCGGAAGTATGCCCTTCCTTCCACCAGGACCCTGTCCCCTTCAGACAGCTCATAAACCGCATCCGCACGCCAGTCCCTGGCGGTAAAGCCGATCACGGACTCCGATCCTTCCGGTCCGCTGTAGAAAGACGCAACATAGCTGTCTGTTTCATCCAGCAGAGTTTTGATCTTTCTGTCGCAGTTCACCAGCGTCAGCCTGCCGAACGCTCTCCTGCCGTCCTTGTTCGGTCCCATATCCGTACGCAGGCGCGGCACTCCGTCCGCCTCGATCGTACCGATCATCGTTACATGGTAGCAGATGACCTCACCATTGCCGTCACGGATGCTTTCAAAGGAGAAGTAATCCTTCTGTTTTCGGTTCATATACATTCCTTTCAGACGTTTGCCTGCTTCCTTCTGCCGAGCAAAGAACGCAGACGCACAAACAGCTTCCTGAACGAATCATAGCAGACAGCGTAGACCACCGTGGTCACAAGCACCACGAACAGCCCCAGAAGAATGGTATTCTTCACAAACGAGAACAGTCCCATCTGTTCCGGAATCATCCGGTTCCAGACAAAGAATCCCGCCGCACCGATGCCCAGCGCGATAATCAGCCTGCCCAGGACCATCCGGTAATAGCTGAATACCGAGCGATCGAAGACATTCGTATAGACCAGACGCGGATTGTACAGGAAGTCCACCGTCCAGTTCGTCAATGTCGTTGCCAGAATCACACCCATCAGTCCCAGCTTCCGGACCAGAAGAACGGACAGGACGATCTTGGAGACTGCCATCAGATAGGCATTGTTCTTGGCGTTTACGTACAGCCCGTTGGCATCGCGCGCAATCATCACCGGCTGGCGCATGGTCAGATAGAAAATATTCAGACCGAACAGGAAACAGATCGGTACAGAGGCCTCATAGAGCGGATTGTTCATCCACAGCGGTACAAACTGCGGCATGACCACAAAGATGGATACCGCTACAATCGTGGACACATAGGTCGCAAAACTGAAGAACTCCGTAAACACACCGTAGCGGTCCGCATTCCTGTCGTTGAACAGGTTGCCGAAGCTGTTCATGGGAGAAGTAACCATCGTCTGGGTAATCTTGCCGATATTGTCCGTCAGATAGCTGTACACACCGTAGACGGAGGACATGACATAGCCCATGAATCCGGTAACCACAATGTTGTCCGTCTGGGTCGTCGCCAGTTCGCTCAGCCGCTGAATGACCGCGTATCCAGCCTTCTTCCGGAACGAATCATCACCGGTATTCTCCGGTGCTTCCTTCACCCACGGATATTCCTTCAGCGCAATGATCCTCGCAGCCGTATTGGCGCAGATTACATTGAGCGCGTCAATGACCAGAATCCAGAAGAAACTCATCTCCAGCCGTATGGCCGCGACCATCAGCACCATCCTCAGAATGGAGAAGGACTGGATCCAGATATTGATCCGGTATTCCTTCTGATCGGCCATGATAAGGAAATTCGGTCCCATCAGAAAATAGGAGATTCCGTACGGAATGACCATCAGCCAGAATGTTCCGGCAGTATGGATGTAGTTCAGCGGAGACTCCCTGAAATACGGGTAAACAGCACCTACCGCGATGCCCGTAAGCAGAACGACAATGCCGGTGATGCGGAACACCCGCACAGCGCCGCAGTAGATCTCGCGCACACGCTCCCGGTCGTCTTCCATCAGAGGCTTGAACATCAGCTGCCGGAACGCCAGTGAATAGGCCAGTTCACAGATATTGATGAAAGTAATGACCTGGGCAATGGTGATCTGCAGACCGTTGATGTCACTGCCGTAGAACGCAACGAAAAGACGTACCTTGATAAAGCCGATGAGCGGCAGAATCACCGCCGCAATCGTACTGACTATGAAGTTGTAGAAAGAATAACGGGTGCGCGTAATCAATCTCCTTTGGCAATGATGGAACGGTATATACGGGCGCTCAGCCCGTTCAGTGTTCTCATAAAGATCCGGTTCTTCAGGCCTGCACAGCGGATATAGGGATTCTTCCTCCAGCCAGGGAAGCAGGCATACAGAATATCCGTTGCCTTTGCATAGTACTCCGGAAAACGGTCTGCACGCATGAAGCGGAACATACCGTACAGGCGCAGATTCTCAATATGGAGCCACTCGATCTCGTCATGATACTGCTCGAGCAGTCCGTTTTCCTGGAAATTCCCCCGGACCATCATCAGTATATCAAATATTTCCCTGACACGGTCAGAAGATGAACTCATGATCGAGCCTTCCCGCTGCCGGTAATGGATCAGGCACTGGTCGAGATAACCGATCCTCGCAGACTGTGCAAAGATCAGGGTAGTGACAGGCAGGTCTTCATACCACAGGCCTACCGGATAGCGAAGCCCCTTCTCCTTGAACCAGAATGCTCTGTAGACTTTGTTCCAGGCAAACATCGGCGACATCAGCGCCTGCTTGTTCCGGTCGGGTTTACCCCGCTCGCTGAGCCCTTTCATGATGAACCTCCGGGAAGGATCCCTGTACCAGTATTCAATATCCGTGACCGCAACATCGCACTGTTCCCTGTCCATCAGATCCACCATCTGCCGGTAGAGATCCGGCTCGACAAAGTCATCGCTGTCAAGAAAAGCGATGTACTCACCCTGCGCATATACAATGCCGAAGTTCCGGGCATCGGAAAGACCGCCGTTCGGTTTGTGCAGCAGCCGGACCCTGTCCGGATACTGCCGCACATATTCTTCCGCAATCTCCGGGCTGTGATCGGTGCAGCCATCATCCACGACGATGATCTCCATGTCCTCCAGAGTCTGTCTGACGACGGAGTCCAGGCATTCGCGCAGATACGCTTCTATGTTGTACATGGGAATGATCAAAGACAGCTTCATCGCTTCATTCTCCCTGCATCATCTTTTTCTTCAGTCCAGCAAACGCACGCGCACTGCGCCTTTCATCCAGCAGATCCCTGTCCCGCTTCTTCTCCAGAAAACGGGCGGTTGAGTACTTGCTGTACCAGGGCAGGATTTCACTGCGGTACGGGACCAGCTTCTGAACGAATCCGTACAGTTCATCCAGAATCATGCTGCGCTCTTCTTCGCTTCCCTTGACTCTGCGCGTCTGCCGGAGCATGTATTTGAAGCTCTCGAACATCCGGTACCAGAATATGTCCGGTACATCCGGAATCTGCGATGCCTGGTCGACAATGGCACTGAATACATTGATCTGTCCGCGCATTGCTTTTACAGAGACATCCGTCATGGTGTTGCCCGGACGGTCCACCAGATAATCCGCCAGCGCCCTGTCGGTATAAACAACCTTGTCGGCCTTCAGAAGGGACAGGTAGAACAGCATGTTGTCCGTATACCCTACCTTTTTCAGGAAGACAATATCCTTTGCCGTTTCCTTGCGGTACAGTTTGGCATGCGGGCTGGGATCCAGGAACAGCAGATCATTGAAGGCTTCTGTTCCCCTGCGGTAGACCGTATCCGGCATCAAAGAAACGAACGTCGTATTGTACGCTGCATCGTAGTCCTTGCGGTCCGTGCCGTTGTACACAAAGTTCTTGGCGCCCACCGCAATATCTGCGCCGTGTTTTTCAGCCAGCGCCAGCAGTGTCTTTACAGCGTCTTCGGTTATGGTATCATCCGGATCGCATACGAGGAAATACGGAGTGTCCAGCTGATGGACAGCCAGTTCGAGTACAGAACCATAGCCGCCGTTCTCCTTGTCGATGAAACGGATCCGTTCCGGATACCGGGTGCGGTATTCTTCAATGATCGCCCGGCTGTTGTCGGGAGAGCCGTCATTGACCGCAAGGATGACAGCATCTTCCGGATCCTGCTTCAGAAGAGAGTCAAAACAGGCCCTGAGGTATTTCTCTACGTTGTAGATCGGTACAATGATCGTTGCCTTTGCCATGTCTATGCCCTCCCGTTCCTGTATTTCAGATAGAGTTTCAGCAGTGTTTGATTCATGTAGATGAAGTCGTATTTTTCCCGGTTCAGCTTTCTGGTGCACGCCGGGTATTCCGGCCAGCGCTGCTTGATATAGCTGAAGCAGGCATCAACGAAGCGCTCTGCCTCCCCGACATCCGCTACCCCGCGTGTCTTCTTCAGGCACTCCAGGATATTCACGCAGCCCAGGTATTTGAGCTCTTCATAGTATGTTTCATAGAGTCCCAGGTCCTTGTAGTCCTCTATGGTCAGGTCAATCATATCCATGATGTCATAGACCGAACGGTTGAAGGAATGGGTGATATTGCCGGGCCGGTCCTGGAGATAGTTGTACAGCGGTTCATGAAGGAAGGCAATCCGCCGGCACCGGGCAATCAGCCGGTAGGTCGTGCCCAGGTCCTCATAGTACTTGCGCATCGGATAGCGGATGCCGGTCTCCGTGAACAGCGCTGTCCGGTACATTTTGTTCCAGGCTGCGTTCTTCAGATCCGTAAGCAGCTCCGGATGCTCTGCCAGACAGTAGATCCGCTCTTCGTCGAAAGGACTGCGGATGATTTCTCCGGTACCGTCCAGATAGGCCTGTCGGAAATCAAAGACCACCATGTCTGCGTCTGTTTCCTCAAGCTTTTTCACGCAGCGCTCCAGCAGATCCGGTTCTACATAATCATCACTGTCGATGAACTGGATGTACTTCCCCTTCGCCGCAGCGATTCCGGTGTTCCTGGCCGCGGAAAGACCGCCGTTTTCCTGATCGATCACAAGAATCCGGCTGTCCTTTCCGGCATACTGCCTGCAGATGAGCGGGGAACTGTCCTTGGATCCATCATTGACCAGAATCAGTTCAAAATCCCGGTATGTCTGGGCAAGCAGGGATTCGATGCATTTGGGAAGGTACTTCTCTACGTTGTATACGGCTGCTACAACACTGACTTCAGGCATGGTTCAGTCTCCTTCTCATCGATGAAAGCACGCTCATGCAGAGCTCTTCCCTGGTAAGCACCAGTACGACGAAGTAGATGATCATACCGGCACCGACCTGAAGCAATGTTGCGGGGATGGACAGCGGCAGGATTCTGCCCAGCTGTACTACCAGCAGGTACATCAGTCCGGAACCCAGGGCATATACCAGGTAGGATTTGCTCAGGAAGCCGATTTCAAGCCGTTTGCGGACAAGGAACAGCTGGAGGCACGTTACCGTACATTCAGCGATGATGCTGCCGGCAATCGCCCCGTATGCCCCGTATTTCGGTATCAGCATCAAGTTGATCATCACATTGACCAAAGAGCCCATAATCACACTGAAAGAATACTGTTTGTACATCCCGGTCGGCACCATGTACTGCGTTCCCGTTACATCCGACATGGAGATGAAGATCATGACCGGACAGCCCATCCGGACAAGATTGCCGATGATCGGCGCTGCATCCGGGGAAGCGTGCAGATAGAGGGATATAAAGTTCCTGGCGATTGCCATCATCCCGAAGCACATCGGAAAGGACAGCAGGCACGCGATCTTCATCGTCGTACGGATGTAGTTCTTCGCCTTCTGCTCACCGTCCTCATCGTTGTAGTAGATATTGGTCACCCGCGGCAGCATTACGGTTCCGATGCTGGTTATGAAGTACAGGAACATCTTCACCAGATTCATGGAAGACATATAATACGTAACATGGGTTTCATTGTACAGATAGCCGATCATCGGCTGGTCCAGCATCGTATAGACACTGATGGCGATGGTCGGAATGAACAGCTGCAGCGTCGGATAGAAGTGCTTCCGGTAGGCTTCCCGCAGGGAAATGCGTTCAAAGTGTACATAGTTTCTCAGCTGGATGAACATGATCAACTGGCCGAACAGCTCACTGCCGGCATTGATCACGATATAGAGCCAGAGATCCTGAGGGGTACGGCAGAACGTCATGATCAGCGCTACGCCCAGAACTTTTACGATCATGTTGCGGATGCTCGCTCTGCGGAAGTCTTCGATGCCGAAGAAGAACCAGGTGACATCCAGCATGGACGCGATCATGGTCAGGCCGGTCAGGTTCCAGAAGAAACGGTTTTCACTTACCGTCATCCGGACAAAGATGAAATAGGCAGCCGTGGCCACGACCATGTTCATGATCTGCATTGCCAGTACTTCGAAGAATGTCCGGTTCAGCTGTTCCGGATCATTCCTGACCTTGGCAATCTCACGGTTGCCGTATTTGTTTACGCCCAGAATGCCGAACAGGATGAAGATGTTCATCATGGATCCGGCATGATTGTAGATGCCCAGATAATCCGCGGTAATGTGCGCCAGTGTGTACGGAACCAATATGAAAGGCATCACAAAGCGTACAATCTGGTACAGGACATTATAAAGGTAGTTTCTGAGCAGCTTACGGTCCATAACAGGCATTATAG
>JAEEYJ010000005.1 GCA_016291725.1 Solobacterium sp. | reverse complement strand
TTGAAGTACTTGAATGCAAAAAGGATGCCGAAATTTACGAGCAGGGCAGTATACAGCCAGAAACGAGGTCTGTTCTTCCCTTCAATCTGCAGGGCTGAATACCAGGAAACCATGGCGGAACAGGCCAGCAGTAGGGTGAAGCGTACACCGGCAAAGGCATAGTAGACAAAGCCTGCAGTGAGCAGGATATACGGCCTGTACCGCCGGGGTACAGCATAGTAGGCAAGAAAGACGATCGGCAGAAAGACTGCGTACTGCCAGGAATTGAACAGCATCCGGATTCTCCTTTATCTCTACTACTTTAACAAAAAACAGCGTGTATATCTCTAAAGATTCCTGTTTTATGTAGGCGAAGTGCGTTTTTCAGCGTATGATAGTACGGCGGAGAGTAATGCGTATGAACAGTGGAAAGAAAAGAACAGCGATGATTCTGGCAGCCGTACTGCTGGGTGTTTTCTGGATGATGCCGGCAGGGGCGCTGTCCCATGAAGCGCTCTGTGTACTGGGCATCTTCTTCTTTTCCCTGACGATGTGGATCGGGGTATCCATCGACTGGCCGAGCCTGATTACGCTGCTGCTGATCGGCTTCCTGCCGTCCTACGGATTCTCCAAAGCCTTCAGCGGGGCGTTCGGGAACTCGACGGTAGCGTTCCTGATCTTTACGTTCATGCTGGTCTATCCTCTGTCCAGGACGAACTTTGTCCGAAGATGCACAGTAGCCTTCATCACCAACCGCTTTGCCCGCAGAGGGCCGTGGTATTTCATCAGTTTCCTGTTCGCGGCTGTTACGGTACTGGGTCTGTTCATTTCACCGTCCGTACTTTTTGTAGCCTTTATGCCGTTCCTGGAGGATATCTACCAGGTGCTTGAGCTGAAGAAAGGTTCGCGTACAGCCAATATGATGATGCTGGGAACCGCGTTCTGCATTTCCCTGTCCTCCGGTATGACACCGATCGGTCATGTATGGCCGACATTGGTCATCGGTACACTGGCTTCTGCCGGCATCGATGTCAACCAGTTCCAGTATATGGCAATGGGCATACCGACCGGCATTATACTTGTGGTCTTCCTGATCCTGGTGTTCCGCTTCCTCTACCGTCCGGATGATATCCGCAGTGTGGATCCCGGCAAAGCAATGGCGCTGCGGGGAAGCGTTCCGGCAGCGGATGCCAGGGAGAAGATCATCCTCGCGGTTATGGCCCTGACGGTATTCCTGTGGATTGCTCCGAGCCTCGTGAAGGGAATCCTGCCGCAGTTCTACACAGCAGTCAATGCCTGGACCAGTGCCATGCCGCCGCTCTTCGGCTGCATCCTGCTCTTCCTGTTCAGTACAGAGGAACGGCAGATCCTGAATTTCCGGGACGCTGTCACCAAGGGTGTTATGTGGGGATCTGTACTGATGACCGCAGCCGCAACCCTGATCGGTGCCTGCCTGACCAATGCGGACATCGGGATCAGTGCCTGGCTTTCCAGTGTCATGTCTCCGGTTACTGCCGGCCTGTCCGTCACGATGCTGGTGCTGTTCTTCAGTGCCTGGACCGTACTGGAAACCAATTTCTCATCCAACATCGTCACAACGACCGTAGTCAGTTCCGTTGCCCTGACCGTGCTCAGCGCGCTGCCGCAGGGAAGCGTCAGTACAGCAGCGGCTGTGTGCCTGGTCGGCTTCGGTGCTTCCATCTGCAACATGACGCCGGCAGGACAGTCGACGATCAATACCGTTGCCATCGGTTCCGAATGGACGGATGCCCGGTCCATGTTCGTATGGGGCGGCGTCTTCGCTGTACTGGCTGTGCTCGTGATGACCTTTGTCGGCTACGGCATCGGCGCAGCTGTGATGTAGTTTACATTTTTTCATATATACAGATGCTGTACTGTGCTGCACAGGCCGGCAGATACATTGACATTCACAGTACGATCTTTTAGAATCCAACTAGATTCAAAGAACGGAAGAGTACCGTACTGTACCCTCCAGCGAACCGGAACAGAGTGGAAGTCCGGCAGGTACTGCAGTACAGGGAAACGCATCCGGGAGAATCCTTCCTGAATCCAGTAGGGAAGGACGCAGACAGCGTTACAGTCAGAGCGGCCGGGAAAGATCCCCGGCAACCAGTGTGGTACCGCGATACAGTCGTCTCTGGAACAGAGGCGGCTTTTTGTTTAAGGAGGAAGGCCATGAAAACAACGTTTGCATTCGACCACTACTACGATTACGAAGAAATCAAGCACAATCTTACGTACTTTGCAGAACACTATCCGGATCTCTGCACGCTGGAGTCCAACTGCGTGACACCGGAAGGGCGCAATCAGTACGCCGTCACTCTGACGAACAAAAAGACCGGTGACAGTCTCTCCAAGCCCGGATGGTATCTGGACGGCAACATTCATGCGGGAGAAGTGACTGCGTCCATGTGCGCCATGCATACCGTGGACTGGCTGCTGACGAACTACGGTACCGATGATACGTGCACAAAACTGCTCGATACCATGACCATCTACGTCATTCCCCGGATTGCGGTCGATGGTGCGGAAACCTATCTCCATACACCGTATACCCTGCGTTCCGCCAACCGGGACTATCTGCCGGAGAAGGGCGGAATCAAGGAAGAGGATCTGGACGGCGATGGTGTGATCCGTACCATGCGGATTCCGACACCGTACGGTGCCTGGAAGATCGATCCGGATAATCCCGGTCATATGGTACTGCGGGCTCCGGATGATGCAGAAGGGACCTTCTTTGACCTCTATCCTGAAGGATACATGGAGGAATACGACGGGGACGAGAACCTGAAGAAGAAAAAGGCTTCCTGGGGTCTGGATTTCAACCGGAATTTCCCGATGGGATGGAACCCCGAATACCGGCAGTCCGGTGCCGGTGTATATCCACTGAGCAATCCGGAGACCAAAGCTGTCGCGGACTTCATTCTGGCGCATCCGAACATCGGCGGCGCTGCAATCGGCCATACCTCCGGCGGAATCATTCTGTATCCACCGGGAACGAGAGCTGCGGATACAGCGCCTTCCGCTGATATCAAAGTGTTCAAGGCCATTGCGGAGATGGGAAAACAGGAACTGGGCTATACCCCGATGAACATCTTTGATTCCTTCATGACCAATCAGGCGAATTTTGACTCCGGTGCACTGGATGACTGGTGCTACCAGAACCTGGGCATTCCGGCTTATACCATGGAATTCTGGGATATTTCCACGAAAGCAGGCGTACCCATTGAGTGGGGAGTCCGGCGTACGGATGAAGACAAGAAGGCACTGGAGCGCTTCAATGCGGTCATGAAGTGGGTCAAGGAGAACGCGCCCCAGTACTACAGCGATTGGACACCGTATGACCACCCGTATTTCGGCCCCGTGGAACTGGGCGGCTTCAACTACAAACGTACCCAGCAGAATCCTCCGGAGAACATGCTCAGGGAAGAGTGCGAGCACGATACAAAGTTCAACGTACGCTTCGCCAAAGCGATGCCTCGTCTCTGCATAGAATCCTTTACAGCGGCAGAGAAGGAACCGGGCATCCATGAAGTTGCACTGATTGTCGGCAACCGGGGATACCTGCCTACCAATCTGACGGATGAAGCCATCAAACTGAAGGTGAACAAACCGGTCAAAGCCGTCATCAAGGGCGGTCAGATCCTCTCCGGCAAGCAGGAGACCGAGATCGGTGATCTGTCCGGCTATTCAAGGACAGTTACCGGACCGTATGCCTACGGCAACCTGACCACAACCATGAGCGCGCCGGCAAAGAAGAAGCTCACGTGGCTCATCAAAGCAGCGCCCGGGGAAACAATCCATGTCATCTGCACCCAGGAGAAAGCAGGGACAGCAGAAGCGGAAATCACCCTGTAGCAGAACAAAGGCAGACAGAAATGTCTGCCTTTTTCATGCAATTATTCTATGAAAGCGCTTTATCTTTGTTTTTGCCTGTCCGTTTCCTTTATCAGGTACTATAATCAGAGTGTCACACATATCGTATAAGCTGCCGGATCGGCGGCAGCGTTTCTACCCCGCGGCCGGAACTGCGGGACTACGGCAGAGTGTATTCACCTTCTGTCATAGGCAGAAGTTTTTATATTTTACGGTATGCGGTGGACAAAAAGGGGGAACTATGTTCGAAAAACTATTCAAGCTTCGTGAGAACGGCACCAACGCTAAGACAGAAATCATGGCCGGCATTACGACCTTCATGACCATGGTCTACATTCTGGCGGTCAACCCGAATATTCTGGGTGCTTCCGGCATGGACCGCGGTGCGATTCTCTCCGCAACAGCCATCGCATCCGCGATTGCCTGTTTCGCTATGGCAGCGCTGGCCAACAAACCGTTCGCTCTTTCCGCCGGTCTGGGCCTGAACGCGTACTTTGCCTACACCATCTGCGGATCGATGGGCTATCACTGGCAGGCAGCGCTGACGGCGGTCCTGCTGGAAGGCCTGATCTTCATCTTCATGAGCCTGACCAATATCCGTGAGACGATCTTCAACGCGATTCCGCTGACCCTGAAGACAGCGGTTTCCGTCGGTATCGGCTTCTTCATCACTTTCATTGGACTGCAGAATGCACATGTCATCGTTGACGGCTCTACGCTGGTCACACTGTACTCCTTCTCCGCAGCGCTGAAGAACGGTACATTCGTAACAGAGGGAATTACGGTACTGCTCGCGCTGATCGGTACAGTGATCACAGCCTGGCTGCTGATCCGCGGTGTCAAGGGCTACATGCTGTGGGGCATTGTCATTACCTGGGTACTGGGCATAATCTGTGAATTCGCCGGACTGTATGTACCGGTTCCGGAAGCAGGATTCTATTCCGTCATTCCTTCGGCAATCGTTTCTGCGCCGGCATCCCTGGCTCCGACATTCTTCAAGTTCGATTTCGCTTTTGTGACAGAGCATTTCGGCGATTTCGCTCTGATGGTCTTTGCCTTCCTGTTTGTAGATATCTTCGATACCCTGGGCACGGTCATCGGCTGTGCGTCCAAGGCCAACATGCTGGATGAGAAGGGACATCTGCCGGGTATCAGAGGCGTTCTGATGGCGGATGCCATCGGTACTACCATCGGTGCCTGCCTCGGTACATCCACCATTACAACCTTCGTGGAATCCTCTTCCGGCATTGCGGAAGGCGGACGCACGGGTCTGACTACCTGCACCGTCGGCGGACTGTTTGTCGTCAGTCTGTTCCTGGCACCGCTGTTCCTGACAATTCCGAGCTTCGCGACGGCTCCGGCTCTGATCATCGTCGGTTTCCTGATGATGCAGCAGGTCAAGGACATTGACTGGCAGAACCTCACGGAAGCACTGCCCAGCTTTGTAACACTGACCATGATGGGCTTTGCGTACAGCATCTCTGAGGGCATTGCGTTCGGATTCATCAGCTATGCACTGCTGAAGATCCTCGGCGGTAAGGCAAAGGAAGTCTCTCCGCTGATGTATGTCCTGTCTGTACTGTTCCTGCTGAAGTATATCCTGATCTAGTAGACTGTCTGAACCGTCCGGTGCACACCGGGCGGTTTTTCTTTGCGCCGGTGCGCATTTGTACTGAAATATGTACTGATCCCTTGCGTTTCTCCTGTGCTCAGGCGCCCTGCACTGCTATAATGAAGCCGGTGATACTATGAACAAGAAAGAGAGCATTCTGCTGATTCTGGACATCTTCCGGAAGTACAGTGATGAAAACCACTTCCTCTCCACCGGCGATATTATCGATCTGGTGGAATCCACCAGCGGACTGCGTCTGGACCGGCGCACGGTCTACGCCAATATCGAGATGCTGAGGGACTACGGCTACGAGATCAGTGACTACCAGTCCGAAGGAAGGGGCTACTACCTGGCCGGACGCCGCTTTGAAGAAGCGGAAGTGCTCATGATGGCCAATGCCATCCATGCAAACCACTTCATCTCCGGCGCAGAGAGTGACCGGCTCATCGGGAAGCTTCTGAATGAACTGAGCACTTACCAGCAGAGAAGCTACAAGGAAAAGGTGTACCGCTCCAATCCCCGCAAGCGCCGCAACAAGGAACTTCTCCGCAGTATTTCACTGTGCTCCCGGGCCATCAGCGACGGCAGGCAGATTGCTTTCGTGTATCTTGAGTACAACATGAAGAAGGAACTGAAGCCGCGCAGGGAGAAACTGTACATCGTAGAGCCCCGCTGCATTGTCTACGATGACGCAAGGCCGTATCTCGTCACGACCAGCGCGCACCATCCCGGCTTCATTCACTACCGTCTGGACCGTATGAGCAATGTGCGTATTCTTGCGGACAAGGCCAGAAAACTGAACAAGGAGAAGGAACCCTACGAGTATGCCAAGGACAAGCTGTTCATGTTTTCAGGGGACACAATCACAGCACTGCTCAGGTGCCGGAAGAACCGTCTGGATCTGATCATCGACCGCTTCGGCACGGATGTACGCATCATGGAAGAGGATGAAGATCACTTCCTGGCCTGGGTGCAGTCTACGGAGCAGGGACTGCTGTTCCTCGGACAGCAGAACATGGACTTTATGGAGATTCTGGAGCCGGAAAGCCTCAGAGCCAGGATGAAGGAACGTCTGGAAGAAGCGCTGGAACAATACAGATAGAACCGGACCGGTTCTTGCAATAATACCGAGCGAATGGAGGAAAAGATCATGCCGGAAACAAACAAGGCGAAACAGGAACTATTGTATGAGTATATGCATCTTCGCTATCCTGCGGTGGCTGTAAAGCTGGTGGAGGAGGATGAGTCCATTGTCCCCGCTGACGCAATGCGGCCGAAGGAGCACACAGGCCACCATCTGGGGCTTTGCCAGGCACTGGCGCTTGCCCGCAGGGAAGACAGGACCATCTATATGCGCAAGGAAGATCATTGGTGCTGGAGCCCGTTGATCAGCTTCGGCATGGTTCCCTGGGAGCGCGGTACGCCCGGCTTCAACTCTGTCGCGGAAAGGATCGAAATCACCGACCGTGAGAAGGGGGAAGCATTCCTGGAGAATCTCCCGCGCCTGCCGATGAACAAGTACAGGGGACTGCTTATGGCACCGCTTGACAAGGCAGGATTCGTGCCGGATATCACACTGGTCTACTGCAAGAACCATCAGCTGCTGAAAGCCATGCTGGCCATCAAGTCGCAGACCGGTGTACCTACAGAGAACATCATGACACCGCTGGATTCCTGCATCTTCTCCATCATTCCGCCGCTGCAGGACGGCAACTACCGTGTCACACTGCCGGATCCGGGTGAGCTGGCCCGGGCTCTGACGCCTGAGGATGATATCATCCTTACCATTCCCCGGCAGCGGGATGAAGAGTTCTACAAAGGGGTTCAGTACTGGCTTGACCTCGGTGCAAGAGGCAACTTCAATCCCATTGTCAAGGAAGACTTCCAGCGTCCGGCGTTCTATAACTTCCTCTTCCAGGAGTGGGGTCTGGACACAGATAAGGAATAAAAAACAGAAAAAAGCAGACTGGCCGTCTGCTTTTTTACGTACACATTACTTATAGTCGAAATTGCTCGGTTCGCTCAGCGGCCGGTCCAGAAGCTCCGGATGGGAGAGAATGTGCTGGATGAGCTTCAGGCATCTTGCCATATAGAATCCATCGGAGATCCTCTCGTCCAGTGTGGCACCGACATCGATGACATCACGGACTTCCC
>JAEEYJ010000004.1 GCA_016291725.1 Solobacterium sp. | reverse complement strand
CAATAGCTGAAACGACTGTTCTGCCGCAGAAGCCCGCAGCAGTGCCTGCAGGCCTCACGGCGTACGTGACGCCTGCCGGAAGGCGGACTGCCGGCGAAAAGGCAAAGCCCGACGGATACAGGACAATCCCGGCAGACCGCTATACCCTGGCTGTATACAGCGGAAATACCCTGCTGAGCAGTCTGGGAGGCAGAAGCGTTACAGCAGAATTCTTCTATGCCGCAAAGACGGACAGAGTCCATGTATTCTTCCGTGATGCATACGGGATCCTGCATGAAATGCCTTCGGTATATGACAAAGAGACCGGAACATTGAAGATGACCAGTACGAGGGCAGGTTCATTCCTGGTTGTGCAGGAGAAGATGCCCGGCAAGGCTGTCCATCCGGCCGAAAAGTATACCATTCACTGAGAGGATGTATACCTATGAAGTGGGACATTTACATTACAGCAGTCAAGGAAGACAAGGAGATCACGGACAGCCTTGCGGACAGTCTGCGGAACTACCGGCTTCCGGCGAATACGGAACTTCCGGATCCGGCGGCGGATTTCCGGAGGATCTGTGTGGACATCGCAGACAAGCCGCTGGACGACAGTATCCGTGCAGAGCTGGATGACAGCCGGTATCTGGTGATCATCTGCTCGCCGGATACCAAAGAGGATCCAGCGGTCAATGAACGCCTGGACTACTTCCGTGAAAAGTCCGGCAAGGACAGCATCATTGCGGTCATTGTCCGCGGAGAACCCGCAGAAGCCTTCCCCCCGAGCTTTATCGAGCATGAAGTTGTCCAGTACATCATGCCGGACATGACAGTGGTGGAGCGTACGGAGACCATAGAGCCCGTTGCGGCGGATCTCAGAGCCGATACACCCGCCCGCAGAAAGCAGCTGCTGCGTTATGAAACCGTGCGCATTACAGCTTCCGTGCTCGGGCTTCATCCGGACGCGCTGGAACAGAGGCACCGTGCCCGTGCACGCAGAACAGCCCGTACAATCCTGGCCGCAGCCGCAGTCGTCTGCCTCTCTACAGCCGGCATTTTCCTGCATCTCGGGCAGATTGCCCGTGCGGAAGGAAGGATTGCCGAGCAGCAGACACAACTCAGTATTGAGATTGCCCAGAGAACCATGAATGAACTGCCTGAACGGTTCAAGGATGATCCCGCGGCACTCGTGTATATCGATGAGGCTGTACAGCACGCACGGGAATCCCTGTATGAGCTGGGTCTGGAGGACCTTCTTGATGGAGAGGAGGGCAGCGGGTCATGAGCTACGACTATGATGTATTCTTCAGCTACCGCCATAAGCCCCTCGACAGCCAGATCACCGAGAAGCTCTTCAACCTGATTGAAAGCTACAAACTGCCGGATTCCCTCCGGAACAAAGGCTATGAAGGTGTAAAAAGGGCTTTCCGGGATACCGAAGAACTGTCTGTCAGCCGGGTTCTGACGGCGACCATCGACAATGCGCTCCAGAACACCAACTGCCTGATCGTGGTCTGTTCCACAGATACACCGTTTTCGGAATGGGTGGACAGGGAAGTCGTTGTCTTTATTGAACGGGGCCGGGCAGGGCATATCTATCCGCTTCTGATCAACGGTGATCCGGAGACTTCCTTCCCGCCTTCTCTGAAGAGGATCCCCGGAATCGAAAAGAGAACCCTGGATATCCGCACACCCGGCAACCCGGTGAAAAAGATGCTCGCCAAGGCGGAGACAGAGCTGCTCCGGGTCATTGCGGACGTTGCCGGCTGTCCGGAGGATGAACTGCTCCGGGAGCACCGTCTGCGCCGGAACAGGAATCTGGTTGTACGTACAGCAGCGGCTGCGGCAGGCTTCTTTGCGGTCGGCTGTGTATCGTTCCTGCTGATGCGGCAGGCGCAGCTGTACCGGGATGATGCGGCAGCCCATGAACAGGCTTCCATGGAGATCCTGAACACGCTGACCTATGAACTGCCGGACAAACTGACCAATATCCCCGGCGCCTACGGAAAGATTGCCGGTCTGCTCAAGGAGAACACCGAGGATATCAACCGGATCATCCGGCTGTCCAGGGACAAGGAATACGCGGAGTACGAAGCGGCGGCGAACTATGAAAAGCTGGCGAATGCGTCGAGCGTGCTCGGCAGCTACGAAGACGCGCTGAACGCGGAAGAGCAGGCCATCGGAATCTACCGGGAACTGGTTGAAAGCGGATACGGCAAAGGGCAGGCTGCCCTGGCTTCCGCCTTCAACAACAAGGCGACGATCTACCACACATCAGGAAACTACGATTCCGCAGCCGCAAGCTATACAGAAGCATTGGACGCAATGCATGAAACGGACGTGGATCCTGTCATCCTGGCCAGAACGTGGGGCAATGCAGGCGCCAATGCCGTCAGCCTGGGCGATACTGCCTACGCAGCGGAATGCTTCGAGAACAGCCTCAGCGTTCTGGGCGGTACGGAGAAAACTGCGGACGCCATCGCTGCCGCAGCGGAAACCAACTACAACTACGGTGTCCTGCTGTACCGTTCCGGCCAGTATGACAGAGCGGAAGAAAGGCTGAATACAGCAGCGGAGGCATGCCGGCTTCTGCCGGAAACGCTTCTGAACCGCCGCAGCCTGGTACAGACGCTGTCTGTACTCGCCGCCTGCTATATGGATCAGGGAAGGTTCGCGGAGGCAGACGAGAGCTATCTGCAGGCGGAGTCTGCCGCGGAGATCTTTGCGCAGGATACGGAAAACCTGAACAATCAGCTGATGGTCGGCAATCTGTACAACAACCACGGTCTGTGCTGGAACATCCAGGGCAATTATGCCGGAGCGGATCGATACTACGCGCTTGCAGCCGAGCATTACCGGCATCTGAGCGGAAGCCCTTCCGGCACAGCGGTATACGCCGTAGCGCTGCTGAACCGGGGTGAAAACGCCTTCAAGGCAGGTACGCTGGAACCTTCAAGGGCATTCTTTGAAGAAGGCCTGCACCTGTATGAAGGGGTATGCGCAGAGCTGGGAAACTATCACAGCGCGCAGTACTACGCCTGGCGATCCTACTATGAGCTCATCCACCTGCGTGATTACAGCGCAGCGCTGAGAGATGCCCGTACTGCCGTGCAGACACAGCCGGATCATGTACTGGCAAACCTCAATCTGGCGTATGCACTGATGTACAGCGGACAGTACGAAGAATGCGACCGGCTGTTCGGAATCCTGGCTTCTCTGGGAGAAGGACAGGCAGAGACCATACGGGTTGATCTCGAAGCGCAGCAGAACGCCGGCATGGAATCGGAACATATCCCTGCTGTGCTGGAAATCATCGGAAAGCAGTAAAGAAAAGAGCCTCCTGACAGGAGGCTTTTATTATCTATGCATATGTGAAACAAATCACATATATCAGTGCATCTCGCCGGGCAGGATGAATCCGTCCGCTGTACGCCGGATGATCACTTCCTTGACCTGCGGCTGCAGCACGTCCATGACAGACGT
>JAEEYJ010000057.1 GCA_016291725.1 Solobacterium sp. | reverse complement strand
TTCATGGGATTTGAGAACTATGATCTTTGGCTGACAAGACGCTATGGAGACTGGCATACTGTTCCTCCGAAAGAGAAGCAGAGTGCACACTATGTAAAGGCATACCGTAAATGAAGATATTGTTTGTGGAATACAACATAGGCGGTCATCATATCTATCTGCATAATCTGGTGAACAGCACTGTATATGACAGTACGGCAGAATTGCACAGAGAATCCTTGAAGCCTGAGGATATGCGGAAGCGTTTTGAAGCTGTTTATTCTGCTGTACTGGCTGGATAGTCTACGAATGCTTCATTCTAATAACGAATACTGAGATGGAACTGAAAAAGACGGAAAATACGATCAAAGGTACTGTACAGGCAATCCTCAACCGTTTTGTCGGAATTGTGATGCCTTTTATTCTGCGTACAGTCATGATCAAACGGATGGGAATCGAGTATGCGGGACTGAACGGTCTGTTTACCTCGGTGTTAAGTATGCTCAGTCTGTCCGAACTTGGTTTCGGTGAAAGCATCATTTACAGCATGTATGAGCCGATCAAGAACGATGATCATCAGCAGCTGGGGAGGCTGCTCGGATACTGCCGGAAGATTTACCGGCGGGTCGGCGTGTTCATTCTGGGGGCAGGATGCTTGATGATTCCGTTCCTGCCGATGCTGATCAAGGAGGATATGCCTTCGGCGGTCAATCTGTATATTCTGTATATCGGGTTTCTGATTGATTGTGTTGGTTCGTACTTTTTCGGTGGATACCGTATTTCCTTGATCAATGCACACCAAAGAAACGATGTAGCACTTGGAATCCAGACTTCTGTGTTTGTGGTATCCTACACCATCCAGATCATTCTTGTTTCCGTCTTCCGGAACTATTATCTGTATCTGCTGGTTATGATCATCCAGAATCTGACGGTCATCTACCTGACCTACAGGAAATCATGGAAGATGTACCCGGACATTACAGTCAAGGAAGGATTGAGCAATGCTGACAAACAGCAGATCAAGAACAATGTTGTAGGCATCGTCTTCCACCGTTTCGGCGATACGCTCTCGACCTCACTGGACAGCATGGTCATTTCCGCGTTCCTGGGATTGACGGCAGTGGCGATTTATGGAAACTACAACTTCGTATTCATCTCAGTATTGTCCATCATGAGCACGTTCTTCGGTATCCTGACGGCAGGCATCGGCAATAAAATCCTGACATCGGACCTGGAAGAGAATCGAAATGTCTTCCGCCAGCTCAATTATGTCAGTATGCGCCTGACTACATTCTGCTGTGCCTGCATGATGGCGCTTTACCAGCCCTTTATGAAAACATGGATGGGTGAAAAACTGATGTATCCTCTGTACATTGCGGCGCTGTTTGTGTTGTATTTCTTCATTGCGGCATCCCGAAAACTGATTAATACATATAAGAACGCGCTTGGTATGTGGCTTGTGGATAAGTGGAAATCCATTGTGGCGTGCATCTTCAATCTCGTCTTCAATGTCATTATGATCCAGAAGATCGGGATTGCTGGCGTGGTACTGTCAACGATCCTGAGTTATGCAGTTGTTGAGATTCCATGGGAAGTACATGTTGTTTTCCGTGATTACTTCAAGGAAGCAGAGACGGGGTACTATAAAACGTTGTTCCTGAATCTGATCGAAACAGCGTTGGTAAGTGCAGCAGCATACTGGGCGGTCGGCCGTCTGATTGCGGCAGGGATGACCAATATCATTGCAGTGTTTGCGGCGGGGATAGTGATTTCTGCCTTGATGGTCATTCTGCTGCATTTCCGGGAAGCGCAGTTCAGGCAGATTATGGACCGTGCTCTGGAAACAATAAAGAAAATGCGCAGGAAGGAAGCCTGAGCTACCACTGCCTGCGGTAGGAGAGCGGGGGGATCCCCTCCGCTTTTTTGAATACCCTGGACAGATACGCCCCGTTGCTCAGTCCGCATCGTACACTGATCTCCTCCAGCGACAATCCGGAGAATCTCAGCAGTTCCTTGGCATGATTCAGCCGTACCTGGGTGAGATAGGCGTTCAGCGTCATCCCGAACCGTTCATGGAAGATCCGGGCAAGATAGAACTTGTTAATGAAGAAGCGGGCAGAGAGATCGTCCAGGGTAATCTTTTCAGCGTAATGAACATCAATGTACTCCCGGACTTCCGCAAGCCCCTGTTTCTTTGCGGCACTGCCGGTGTCCGGCCAGCGGCTCTCGTCCATGCACAGGGTGAGCAGGGAAGTAATCCTTTCATTGATGCGCATGTCCTTGATGTAATCCTGCGATGACGCAATGCTCTGGATGCTGCTGAGAAGCTGTATGTACATGGCAGGATCATCGGGAGTAAAAACAGGAGTTCCTCCCCGTTCGGTATACTTCCGGTAGATCTCATTGATCTTCGGTCCGTAGAAATGGATCCAGCGCAGCGACCAGAGATCCGTATCGGTCTCATGGCTGTAGGAATCTTCACAGTTGATGAAAACACAGTCGTTCGTGTGAAGCTCATAGGTTTTGCCGCGGTATCTGAGCCGTCCTGCGCCTCCTGTGACGATGAAGAAGAGACAGGAGGATAAATGCTCACGCTTGCTGGAATGGGGCTGGTTTGCCTTCAAAACACCGGTTTCCTGCAGATGGTACAGCGACTCCCGGGCGAACGGTGACGGTGTGTACAGGATCCGTTCCGATGTCACAATGCTGTTTTTGAAGAGTGATTCATCCATACTGCTATTGTCCTCTGTTTTCGCTGAAAGTCAATATAAGATAAAAAATGTACAAAATAGGCTATTAATATGTACTGATAATCAAGTTATGATGGAATGCGGAGGATAACAAAATATGAAAAAAGCACTGATTACGGGAATCACGGGACAGGATGGATCCTACCTGGCGGAATTCCTGCTGGATAAAGGATATGAGGTACACGGTCTGATCCGCCGGGCTTCCATTTCCAATACAGCCCGGATCGATCATCTCCTCAGAGATCATCTCATTGCACTGCACGATGGAGACCTGACGGATTCTTCCGGACTGATCCGCGTCATCCTGGAAGTGCAGCCTGATGAAATCTACAACCTGGCTGCCCAGTCCCATGTCGGTACATCGTTCGATGTTCCGGAATATACAGCTGATACAGATGCCATCGGTGTCCTGCGGCTGCTGGAAGCGGTGCGGATCTGCGGCCTTGCGAAGAAAACCAGGATCTACCAGGCTTCGACATCGGAGCTCTACGGAAGAGTGGAAGAGGTGCCCCAGCGTGAGACGACACCGTTCCATCCCTACAGCCCGTACGCGGTTGCCAAGCAGTTCGGCTACTGGATGGTCAAGGAATACCGGGACGCCTACGGCATGTTCGCAGCCAACGGCATCCTGTTCAACCATGAGAGCGAACGGCGCGGTGAGAACTTCGTCACCCGTAAGATTACACTGGCAGCCGGAAGGATTGCAGAAGGCCTGCAGGACCATCTGAGCCTCGGCAACGTGGATTCGAAAAGAGACTGGGGCTACGCAAAGGATTATGTGGAGTGCATGTGGCTGATCCTTCAGCAGGATGAACCGGATGACTTCGTCATTGCGACCGGTGTACAGCATACCGTACGCGATTTCGCTGAAAAAGCATTTGCATACAATGGATATAAACTGCGCTGGGAAGGTGAAGGCATCGAGGAAAAGGCCTATGACGCTAAGACAGGAAAGCTTCTGATCGATGTGGATCCGGCTTTCTACAGACCGACGGACGTTGTCAATCTGCTGGGGGACCCGGCTAAGGCGAAGGAAACGTTGGGCTGGAATCCTCAGCAGACAAGCTATGAAGAACTGATCCGGATCATGGCGGAACATGACCGGAAACTGGCAAAGAGAGAGAGGAAGCTGCAGAAATGATGGAGAAGGACGCAAAGATCTATGTCGCAGGGCACCGGGGAATGGTCGGCTCGGCCATTGTACGGGAACTGAACCGGCAGGGCTATCACAATATCGTAACCAGAACGCACAAGGAACTGGATCTGATTGACCAGCGGGCTGTAGAGGCTTTCTTCGAAGAGGAAAAGCCTGAATACGTTTTTCTTGCGGCTGCGAAGGTCGGTGGAATCGGTGCCAATTCCGACGCTCCGGCCGATTTTATGTACGACAACATGGTGCTGGAGATGAACGTCATTCACAGTGCCTGGAAGCACGGGGTGAAAAAGCTTGAATTCCTCGGCAGTTCCTGCATCTATCCCCGGCTCGCTCCGCAGCCGATGAAGGAAGACTGCCTGCTGACCTCTGAACTTGAAAAGACGAACGAAGCCTATGCGCTGGCCAAGATCTCCGGTCTGAAGTACTGTGAATACCTGAACCGGCAGTACGGGACGGATTACATCAGTGTTATGCCAACGAACCTGTACGGACCGAACGACAACTATCACCCGGAACACAGCCACGTTCTGCCTGCCTTGATCCGCCGCTTCCACGAAGCGAAGGAAAACGGCCTGCCGTATGTTACCTGCTGGGGGGACGGCTCTCCGCTGCGGGAATTCCTGTACGTGGATGATCTGGCCAACCTTTGTGTGTTCCTGATGAACCACTATTCCGGCAATGAAACCGTCAACGGCGGCACCGGCAAGGAACTGTCCATCAAGGAACTGACCGGGCTGGTTGCGAAGGTGATCGGCTATGAGGGTGAGATCCGGTGGGATCCGAGCAAGCCGAACGGTACACCCCGGAAGCTGCTGGATGTATCCAAAGCCGCAAAACTGGGCTGGACATACAGAACAGAACTGGAAGACGGCATCCGCCTTGCCTATGAAGATTTCCTGCACAACCCTGTGCGGGCCGAGAGGTGAATATGAATCTGATTCTCCTGTCCGGCGGCAGCGGCAAACGCCTCTGGCCGCTCTCCAACAACATCCGGTCCAAACAGTTCATCAAGCTGTTCCGCAATGAGAACGGTGAATATGAATCCATGGTGCAGCGGATGTATACCGGCATCAAGAAGGTGGATCCCAATGCGGACATCACGATTGCGGCAGGCAGACAGCAGCTTTCCTTGATCCACAATCAGCTGGACACCAGCGTGGACATCTCGGTGGAGCCGGCGAGGAGGGATACGTTTGCGGCAATCGTACTGGCCTGCACCTATCTGCATGATGTAAAAAAGATCGGTGAAGGGGAACCGGTCGTGATTTGCCCGGTGGATCCGTATGTGGACAGCAGCTACTTCAAGGCTTTGATGCGTCTCAGTGATCTGGCCGGTGCAGGGACAGCCTCCCTGAACCTGCTGGGCATCGAACCGACCTATCCGAGCGAAAAGTACGGCTATATCATCCCGAAGACGAAGGAAGAAGTCAGTGCGGTATCCATGTTCCGGGAGAAGCCGGATGTGAAGACAGCGGAGCAGTACATAGCGCAGGGCGCCCTGTGGAATGCCGGCGTCTTTGCGTTCCGCCTGTCCTGGATCCTGGAAAAGGGCCATGAACTGCTGGACTTTACAGACTATTATGATCTTTATGCAAAGTACGAAACCGTAGAGAAGATCAGCTTTGACTATGCGGTTGCGGAAAAGGAACCGAGCATCCAGGTCATGCGCTACCGCGGTGACTGGAAGGATCTGGGCACCTGGAATACCTTCACGGAAGCGATGGACAGTCCGTTGATCGGCAACGCGTTCATGGATGAAGCCTGCCGGAATGTCCATGTGATCAATGCTCTGGACATGCCGGTGCTGGTGATGGGACTGCAGAATACGGTTGTTGCGGCTTCTCCGTCCGGCATACTGGTTGCGGATAAGGAACAGTCTTCCTACCTTAAACCCTATGCAGAACGGTTCGAGGACAAAGTGATGTTCGCGGAAAAGAGCTGGGGAAGCTATGAAGTGATCGATGCGGATGACGAATCCCTGACGATCAAGATTACCCTGAAGGCGGGAAGCCGGATGAACTATCACAGCCATGAGCACCGGGATGAAATGTGGACGGTCATTGCCGGCAGCGGCAGGACGATTGTGGACGGTATGGTGCAGCCGGTGAAGGCAGGCGACGTTGTAACGATGCAGGCAGGGTGCTGCCATGCCGTCGAAGCAGAGACAGAACTCAAGATCATAGAAGTGCAGCTGGGAAAGGACATCGATGTCAGAGACAAGATCAAATACAGCTGGCCTGAATGAACCCTTTCTTCTGAAACCGGCGTACAAGGACTACCTTTGGGGCGGCGATGCCCTGAAAAAGGAATACGGCAAGGATACAGACTGTACACCCTTGGCGGAAAGCTGGGAATGCAGCACGCACTCCGATGGACCGAGTACGGTGGACAGCGGGGCATTCAAGGGCATACCGCTGAGTGATCTGGTGCAGAGATATCCGGATCTGCTGGGAACGCATCCTGCCCGGAAGGGTGAGCTTCCGGTACTGATCAAGTTCATCGATGCGAAGCAGGATCTGTCTGTCCAGGTTCACCCGGACGATGATTACGCACGGATCCATGAACATGGTTCGCTGGGAAAGAGCGAGATGTGGTATGTGCTTTCGGCAGGACCGGATGCACAGATCATCTATGGCTTTGCGCATGATACGGAGAAAGAAGAAATCCGGACAGCACTGCAGGAAGGCACTCTGATGAAGCATGTACGCAGGATTCCCGTACGCACCAATGATGTTTTCTTCATTCCCGCGGGTACAGTGCATGCGATCGGCAGGGGAACGGTTGTGGCTGAGATCCAGGAATCCAGCAATCTGACCTACCGGATGTACGACTATGACCGTACGGATGATCAGGGCAGGAAGCGGGAGCTTCACACAGAAAAAGCCCTCGAAGTGCTGGACTATCACGGTACGGATGATGTACGCCAGCCGATGCGTGTGCTGCGCTACCGGCCGGGATACGCTTCCGAGCTTCTCGTGCGCTGCCGGTACTTCCAGACAGAGCGGATCCTGCTCAACAGCCCCGGCGGCATTGAACAGAAAACGGACAGTGCTTCGTTCGAGGTCCTTCTGTGTGTGGAAGGAAGCGGGGGACTGTGCTGGGAAAACGGAAGGATTGCATTCCGGAAGGGACAGTGTATATTCGTCCCGGCGGATTCCGTGAATATGAAGCTGTGCGGGAAGGCGCAGATACTGAAAGTCAGGTGCTGAATATGAACAATTATGAAAGATGGCTGGAAAGGGCCGTGGATGATGCGGATCTGCAGGAAGAGCTGCGGAATATGAATGAAGCGGAAAAGGAGGATGCGTTCTACCGGGAACTGGCTTTCGGCACCGGGGGACTGCGCGGTGTGATCGGTGCCGGCACCAACCGGATGAACATCTATACCGTGGGGAAAGCCTCCCAGGGCCTGTCCGAAGCCGCAGGAGAGGGATCCATTGCCATCTCCTATGATTCCCGCATCAAATCCCGTTTGTTCGCTGAAAGGGCCGCATCGGTCTTTGCGGGAAACGGCAGGCATGTGTACATCTACAGAGAATTGATGCCGACACCGTGCCTGTCCTTTGCAGTACGTTTTCTGCACTGTGCTGCAGGAATCATGGTCACCGCAAGCCATAATCCATCCAAATACAATGGCTACAAGGTCTACGGAAGCGACGGCTGCCAGATTACCGATGCAGACGCAGCCCGGATTCTGGAAAGGATCAACCGGACCGATGTTTTTGACGATGTGCGTACCGTGGGCTTCGAAGAAGGCATCCGCAGCGGAAAGATCGAATACATCAGCGATGAGGTATATGATGCTTTCATTGCGGAAGTCAAAGTACAGTCCCTGTCGCAGGATACCGACAAGGATGCGGCTATCATCTATACACCGCTCAACGGTACAGGACTGAAGCCTGTGCTGCGGGTGCTGAAGGAAGCCGGCTATGCGAATGTATCCGTGGTACAGGAGCAGGAGAGGCCGGACGGTCGCTTTCCGACCTGTCCGTACCCCAATCCGGAGATCAGGGAAGCGATGGAGCTAGGACTGGCATACGCACAGAGGCAGAATGCCGATCTGCTTATAGCGACCGATCCGGACTGTGACCGGGTCGGCATTGCAGTGAAGGCTGAAGATGGTTCCTACAGGCTCCTTTCCGGCGATGAGACCGGTGTGCTTCTGCTGGACTACATCTGCAGCAGGAGGAAGGAAAGCGGCAGGATGCCGGAAGATCCTGTATTCATCAAGACCATCGTTACCAGCGATCTTGCGGAGAAAATCGCAGAATCCTACGGAGTAAAGACCATCAATGTACTGACGGGGTTCAAGTATATCGGTGAACAGATCGGTGAACTGGAGAAAGCCGGACAGGCAGAGGGATATATCTGCGGCTTTGAGGAAAGCTACGGCTATCTGACAGGTACCTATGTGCGCGACAAGGATGCCGTGGACGGTACCTTCATGATCTGTGAAATGTTCGCGTACTACCGTAAAAGGGGAATCAGCCTGCTGCAGAAGCTGGCAGAGATCTACGGCAGCTACGGCTATGATCTCAATACGCTGCATTCCTGGACCTTTGAGGGACAGTCGGGATTCCTGCATATGCAGGAAGTCATGAAACGCTTCCGTGAAGGAATCTCCACGGTGGCAGGCATTCCTGTCGTACAGACACTGGATTACAGCAAGGGCATCGACGGTCTGCCGGTATCCGATGTTCTGAAGTTCGTGCTGGAAAACGGAAGCTCCTTCGTGATCCGGCCTTCCGGAACGGAGCCGAAGCTCAAACTGTATGCCATGATCCGCATGCCGGATGAGGAAAGCGCTGCAGCATTCGAACAGCGGGCAGTGCAGGAACTGGAAGAAATGCTGAAATAAAAAAGAAACTCTGGATTCAGAGTTTCTTTTCCATTATCCGAAAACATGTTCTGATAATTCGAGTTCCTCGAAAGCTTTCAGATCCGCTGGTATTCCCAGACCATGCATGCGGCTGCCGATATCGTAGTATACAATCTTCTTCCCGTCATCGATCATTTCGTTGTAGACCGGAGCAGTATAGAATTCATTGTTTATCCGGATATTCTTCCGGATCATCTGATCAGCATAGTATACAAAATCATGTCCGGCACGGCAGTTGTAGATACCGACCGTCGCCTGATCGGAGATAACCTCCTTTTCCCGCACCAGCGTAACAAATCCGTTTTCATCGTACTGGATGAAGCTCCATTTCGGATCATCTGCCGGCATGGTCATGATCAGTCCGTCATAGTCTTTCATCGCCGCAAGATAGTCATTGATATCAATGTCCACGTACTGATCGCTGTTGGCAATCATCAGCGGATTATCATTGTCAATCAACGTTCTGGCCAGCAGTACTGTGCATGCGGCACCCTCTGTGACATGATCAACCGTAATGATCTCACATCCGGGCGCCATTGCGTTCAGAGCTTCTTCCAGTCCGTATTCCTGCATATGCTCATCACGGCAGATGAAAATGAAACGGTGCTCACAGTCCGGCGTCACGCTTTTGACCACGTATTCGATCATGGGATGCCCGTGGATCTTTATCAAAGGCTTCGGTACCGTAAAGCCGGCATTGACGAACCGGGAACCCCGGCCGGCCATCGGAATCACAATATTCAGCATAGTTATAGGCCTTCCTTCTGTCTGCTACTATCATACATCGCATTGCCGGAGAAAACAAAAAAGGACGGCTGTCCCTGAAGTGCCGGTAGACGGATTCGAACCATCGACCTACGCGTTACGAGTGCGTTGCTCTACCGACTGAGCTATACCGGCGTGCATGACTATTATATCTGAACAAAAATGATTATTCAATGATAAGATGTAGGCAGACAGAGAGGCAATTGACAATGAATCATCAGGAGATCAAAAAGAGTCTGGAAAAGGAATTTGAAGAGAAATACGGAAGCCTGGAAGGGGCAGAACTGTTCTTTGCACCGGGCAGAGTCAACCTGATCGGTGAGCATACCGACTACAACGGCGGCAGGGTTTTTCCCTGTGCCATAACCTTCGGAACCTATGCCCTGGCAAGGAAACGTACAGATGATCTCATCCGCTGCGATTCCCTGAATATGGACCCGGGAAAGGTGTTTGAAAAGAGGATCGGTGAGATTATAGAGTTTGAGGAAGAGGACAGCTGGACGAACTATGCGAACGGTATGGTCAAGGCCATGCTGGACAACGGCTATGGTGTTGCTCATGGCTATGAGGCTGTCATCTGCGGCAATATCCCGGTCGGCTCCGGTCTGTCATCCTCCGCGTCCCTGCTGGTGCTGATCGGCTGCATTCTGCGGGAATACAACAGCATCGATGTGACGAATGAACGGATTGCCTGGCTCGGCCAGTATACAGAGAACCACTATATCGGTGTACAGTCCGGAATCATGGATGAATTTGCCATTGCAATGGGCAAGAAGGACCATGCGATCTATCTGGACACAGCGACCCTGAAGTTCGAATATGCCCCGATCGATCTGACCGGATACAAACTGATGATCATGAATACGAACAAGAAGCGCGGTCTGCATGACAGCAAATACAACGAACGGGTCCGGGAATGCACCCAGGCCCTGCATGATCTGCAGAAAGCAATGAAGATCAACGCGCTCGGTGAACTGTCTTCCGCGGAATTCGAGAAAGCGGCAGACAACATCCAGGATCCTGTCAACCGGAAGCGCGCAAAGCACGCAGTCTATGAGAACGAGCGCACCAAACTCGCGGTAGAAGCACTGAACGCGCATGATCTTGCGGAATTCGGCAGGCTGATGAATGAATCGCATGTTTCCCTGCGGGATGACTACGAAGTGACCGGCATCGAACTGGATACACTGGCAGAGACCGCCTGGACCATGGACGGTGTCATCGGTGCACGGATGACCGGTGCCGGCTTCGGCGGCTGCGCGATCGCCATTGTCAAGGATGAAGCCGTAGAGGAATTCACCAGGAAGATCACTGCTGTCTATACAGAGAAGATCGGCTATGCTCCGTCCGTCTACGCAGCAGAGATCGGGGACGGCCCGGGCAGGATTGCATGAAGAAGCTGATCGGTGCGGTTCTGTGCCTGTTCCTGTGTCTGCTGGGACTGTACAATTACTATTCCGTAGACAGCATCGATGATCCTGTGATCACCGATGTACACAAGGAATTCTATACAGATGAAGATATTGCGTCCCTGCAGCATACAGAGATCTTTGCGGACAGTGCGTTGGAGCATATCTTCTACGGAAACGTCAACAGCAGAGGTGCCGGCAGCGGATACCACTACGACCGTGTAGAGAATACACCCGGAGAGATCATTGAAGGCACCCGGACAGAGGAAGACCGGTTCGGTGTATATACCGCAAAGGTGCGGGTGAACGGGGCGGACAAGACCGGCAACCATGGTTATTCCTCGTTCTATCCCGACCGGATGAGCCCGCAGGAAGTCGTGGACGCCATCAACCAGGCCTACACGAACAGGCAGAAGGTCCGGGGTACGCTCTATGCCGGGCTGACAGACGAGGGAATGGAAATCGATATGGCACTGGATGATGACGGGCTGATCATTACAGCCTATCCGGTGAAGGAGGAATAAGCATGCTGGAACATCGTTACCGGGTACTTGAACTGAAGAACGGTGAGCATACCAGGCGGAAGGTACTGATTGATTTCGAAGAGGAGCGCTATGAACTGCTCTCCCGGTTCATTGAGGAAGAAGGCGCTCAGTTCAGTGAAGAAATCAAGGATCTCCTGGACGCCGTCCTGGAGGGCAGGGAACCCTCTGCGGTCTTCCGGGGCAATCTCCTGTCTGCCTATCTGACCGGCACGCAGACTGTCATCTGCACAGAAACGCCGGAAGAAGGCGTATGCGCTGTACCGACAGCGGAACTGAAGGAACTGCTGGCAGAATGGCAGGCACAATGAAACGAATGAAAGAAGGCGTTCCCGGAATGCCTTTTTTCGCAAGTACTTGTTCCGGCACCGGCACAATACGCCCCGGGTATGCTACAATAACCTTTGTACATGGAGCCTGATTCAAACTGAGCGCCTGGACTGCAGTATGCAGTTGACGAGGACCGTACTTATCGAAAGACTCGGCGGATGGTACGGAGGCCTGATGCGGCCTGAACAATGGGAAAAAACGTTCTGTGAAGGACGATAACAGATCCATTCGGCATCCTCCATGTTTCCATACGGATAAAGGAGGATGTTTTTGTTATGTGTGGAATCACCGGCTATACGGGAAGCGGAAAAGCGCTGCCGTTTTTGCTGCAGGGAATGAAGTGTCTGGAGTACCGTGGATATGACTCCGCGGGCATTACGCTGGTCGGCGGGGCACTGACGACATGGAAGGCGAAAGGAAGGATCACGGAGCTGGAACGGATGATCGACCCGGCACTGTGCCCGGAACACACAGGCATCGGCCATACCCGCTGGGCAACCCACGGTGTACCGAGCCAGCTCAACGCACACCCGCACAACAACATGGATGATACGATTTCCATCATCCATAACGGTATCATTGAAAACTACATGGAACTGAAGCGTGAGCTGCTGGGAAAGGGGTACGTGTTTGCCTCGGAGACGGACAGTGAAGTGGTGGTGCATCTGATTGATGACTGCTGGAAGAACTGCGGACAGGATATGCTGAAAGCGCTGCAGAAAGCAGTGCACCGTCTGCAGGGAAGCTTTGCGCTCTGTGTAGTAACGACCTATGATCCCACGCGCATCTACTGTCTGAAAAAGGAATCACCCCTGGTGCTCGGCCACAGTGAGGAAGGCTCGTACTGCGCGTCAGATCCTACAGCACTGCTGGCGGGAACCAGAGAGATCCTGGCGATGGAGGATGGTCAGATCGCGGTACTGTCCAGGGACAGGATCGATCTGTACGACTTCGACGGACAAGAAGTGCCTGCTGTGTTCGTGCACTATCCCTATGATGCGGAGTCCGCACAGAAGGGCGGCTATGATTCCTTCATGCAGAAAGAGATCCATGAGCAGCCCCATGCCATCCGGGAGACTCTCCGGGGACGCTTTGACGCAGACAACCGGCTGATCATGGAAGAGATCGATTCTCTGGATCTGGACTGGCACCATCTGCACAGAGTCTATTTCATTGCCTGCGGCACAGCATACCACGCCAGCATCTATGGAAAGAATCTGCTGCAAAGAGCCGCGCACATCTCCTGCATCGCAGAGACAGCGAGCGAGTTCCGCTATGAAGATCCGATCGTAGACGAGCATACACTGTGCATCTTCGTATCACAGTCCGGTGAAACAGCGGATACACTGGCGGCTGTACGCCTGGCAAAGGAACGGCATGCCGCAACCGTGGCATTGACCAATGTACTCGGTTCTTCCATCTCCCGGATGTGCGATGCGACGGTCTACACGTGTGCAGGGCCTGAAATCGCTGTTGCCAGCACCAAGGCATATACAACCCAGCTGGTCATGCTGGTATGCCTGGATCTGAAGATTGCGGAGAAGCTCCACGCTGTGTTCCCGGATGAGGAAGAACTCATACGCTCCCTGAAGTCCTTGCCGGAAACCGTGGAAAAGACACTGGAACTGGAAGACAGCATGAAGGAGTACGCACAGCTGCTGATCCATCAGCACGATGCCTATTTCATCGGCAGACAGCTGGACTATCCCACAGCGCTGGAAGGGGCACTGAAGCTGAAAGAGATCTCGTACGTGCACGCGGACGCCTATTACGCAGGAGAACTCAAACACGGACCGATCGCCCTGATTGAGCCTGAAACGGTTGTTGTAGCAATTGCAACTCAAAAAGACGTTGCGGCCAAGACATTCTCCAATATGCAGGAAACACTGGCCAGAGGCGCCAATGTCATCTTCATCACAGACCAGGATACCGACGCCCAGGACTTTGCCCGGGTAATCCGTATCCCTGCCTGTATGGAAGAGCTTGCCCCGGTGCCGGCAGCCGTTCTGCTGCAGGAGCTTGCCTACTTTACAGCGGAAGGAAAAGGCTGCGATATCGATAAACCGCGCAACCTTGCTAAGAGTGTAACGGTGGAATAAAAAAAGAACGGAGGTACAGTGAACTGTACCTCCGCTTTTCTTTATAGATTGAAGGTGTCGGCCTCTGCCTGCCACTTGATGAATTCCTCATCTGTTGCCAGGACAGAATGCGTATCCGTCAGCCTGTGCAGTATGCCGGCAGAGTAGTCTACTCCGGCTTCATTCTTATCGTATGTCAGTGCGATCCTGTTCTTCTCTACAACCGGATTGGGATGCGGAATCGCGGACAGGAGGGAACGGGTATACGGATGGATCGGATTCATGAAGATTTCATCCGTAGTACCGGTTTCAACAATGTATCCCAGGTGCATGACACCGATCCTGTCGGAGATGTACTTGACCATCGACAGGTCATGGGCGATGAACAGATAGGTGGTTCCAAGCTCTTCCTGAAGATCGCGCATGAGGTTGACGACCTGCGCCTGGATGGAAACATCCAGCGCCGAGATGGCTTCATCCGCAATGACAAGCTTCGGGTTCATGACCAGTGCTCTTGCAATGCCGATCCTCTGGCGCTGTCCGCCGGAGAACTGGGAAGGATACCGGGTCGCGTGCTCCTTGGACAGACCGACCTTGTCCAGAATGCTGTAGACCTTCTGCATCTTCTCTTCTTCTGAAGAGTACAGATGATGGATCTCCAGTCCCTGGGCAATGATATCGCCGACCTTCTTCCGGGGATTCAGGCATGCCATGGGATCCTGGAAGATCATCTGCATGTTCTGGCGCAGGAACTTCTCATCCTCGGCGGACAGTCTTCCACTGATATCATGACCGCAGAAGATGATCTTTCCGGCGGTCGGATCGTACAGACGGATCAAGGCTCTTCCGGTCGTGGACTTGCCGGAGCCGGATTCACCGACCAGACCGTAGGTTTCACCTTCCCAGATATCGAAGCTGATGCCGTCTACGGCTTTGGTTGTAAAGTTCCGGTTGATCCGGAAATGCTGCTTCAGTCCTTCAACATGGAGAAGGGGCTCTGTCTGATAATTGATTTCCGTCATACAGCTGCGTCCTCCTGCTTCTGGATGCGCTCCCGCTCAGCGTTCATCTTTGCCAGACGATCCTTCAGCTGTTCCGGAAGCTCTACCTTCGGAGCCCTGGGGTCATAGAGCCAGGATGCGACACGGTGATGTCCCCCGACATTGAACATCGGCGGTTCTGCCTTGTAGTCAATGGCCAGTGCATAGGGATTGCGCGGTGCGAAGGCATCTCCGACGATCTCTTCCATCAGATCCGGCGGTGTTCCGGGAATGGCGAACAACCGTGTGGAATCCGTATCGGTATCCGGCATGGATGCCAGCAGTCCCCAGGTATAGGGATGCTTCGGATCATAGAAGACCTCGTTGATATTGCCTTTCTCGATGATTCTTCCGGCATACATGACATCCACATAGTCCGCGACCTTGGCAACGACGCCGAGATCATGGGTGATGTAGATGACAGAGATGTTCTTTTCTTTCTGGATCTTCTTGATGAGCTCCAGAATCTTTGCCTGGATGGTTACGTCCAGCGCTGTCGTCGGCTCATCGCAGATCAGAATGTCCGGATTGCAGGCGAGCGCGATCGCTATGACGACTCTCTGCCGCATGCCGCCCGACAGCTGGTGGGGATACTGCTTGAAGCGCTTTTCAGGCTCTTCAATGCCGACTTCCTTCAGCAGGTCAATGGCCCGTGCTTCGGCTTCTTCCTTGCTCAGATGTTCGTGGAGGATCATGCCTTCCGTAATCTGCTTGCCGATCGTCATGGTCGGATCCAGGGAAGTCATCGGATCCTGGAAGACCATTGCAATGTGCTTTCCGTTGAAGCGGTAGCGGATTTCCTTCTGCGACAGCTTGGTCAGGTCCACCGTCTCCCGTTCACCGTTGTCATTGGTGAAGGTGTAGTCGATCCGGCCTCTTTCAATGGTACCGTTGGGCGCGAGAATGCCCAGCAGTGTCTTGACCGTCACGGATTTTCCGGAGCCGGATTCACCCACAATCGCTATGGTTTCTCCACGGTACAGGTCCATACGTACACCGCGGATGGCATTGACTTTTCCGTTCGCTGTCTGGAAGGAGATGTTCAGGTCCCTGACCATCAGGACACGGTCGCTTTTCGGTCTTTTTCCGGGTTTCGTTGTCATGTCAGGCACCTCAGTGTTTCTGGTTCGGGTCAAACGCATCGCGCAGACCATCGGCGAACAGGTTGAAGCTTAGCATCAGCAATGCCAGAACCGTAATCGCGCTCATGATGATATAGGGATGGACGGTCAATGATTTGTAGCCGTCGGAGATCAGTGTACCGAGCGAAGCGGCCGGTGCGGGAATGCCCAGACCGAGGAAGGACAGATAGGCCTCCATGAAGATGGCGCTGGGCACGGAGAACATCGCCATGGTAATGAGCTGGCCGAAGATATTCGGCATGATTTCCTTGAAGATGATGCCGAAGCTCTTCAGACCGAGCGTTCTGGAAGCCAGAACATACTCCTGTTCCTTGAGCTTCAGTACTTCCGCCCGGGAGATTCTGGACATACCGATCCAGCCGGTGATCATCAGGGCGAAGATAATCGTCTTGAGCCCCGGCGGCAGTACCAGACCGATCAGAGTAACCAGAATCAAAGTAGGGATACCGTTCAGGATTTCCACAAAGCGCTGCATGACCATATCGACCTTGCCTCCGAAGTAGCCGGAGATCAGACCGTAGGACATACCGATGACGATATCGATCGCTACTGCAATGAAAGCGATTGACAGGGAAATCCGGGTACCTTCCCAGACACGGGTGAACAGGTCACGGCCGTTGGTATCGGTTCCGAACCAGTGATAGACATCCAGGAGACCCTTGCGGGCATATACGTTGACGTCTCTCTCCCAGCCTTTGAAGATGCCCAGCTTCTCGATTCCGGGTATTCTGGGCGGCAGGCTCTGATGGGACAGAATGATCTCATCATAGCGGTAGCCGGAGATCATCGGACCGACAATCGCCATCAGAATGATGATGGAAATGATGATCAGACCGACAACGGAGCCCTTGTTCTTGGAGAAGTTGTTCCAGACATCGCGGAAGAAGGAAGTCTGCTGGTATACCTTGTCCTTCAGACGGACGTTTTCCTGAACGAATACAAAGTCTTCCTCTTCGTATTCGCTTTCTTCGTACTCGTTTTCAATGACGGGCATCTGCTTGACTGCATTTTCACTCATATCAGCTGCCCTCCTTTGCGACACGGATGCGCGGATCAATGATGCCGTACAGGATGTCAATGATCAGCATCATGACAATGTACATCGCTGAATAGACAAACGCACAGGCAATCGTTACGTTGTAGTCATTGGACTGGATGGCGGTTACCATCATCGTACCGATGCCCGGTACACCGAATACCTTTTCAACAACCATGGAACCGGTCAGCAGATTGACCAGGATCGGTCCCATGATGGTAATGATCGGGATCAGCGTATTTCTCAGTGCATGCTTCAGGATAACATTGTTCTGGCGTACCCCCTTGGATTCCACCAGCTGGATGTAGTCGGAACCGAGTACATCGATCATCTCGGAACGGGTGAACCGCGATACACTGGCCATCGGGCTCATCGCCAGAGCCAGCATCGGACCGATAAAGCTTCTCAGTACGTTCTTTGAACTGTACAGGATGGGAATCCACCCAAGCTTGAATCCAACGAAATAGGCCAGCAGAAGGGCGAATACATAGGACGGCACGGATACACCGAGAATGGATACAACAGAACACAGTGTATCCACCCAGGTGTTGTGCTTCAGCGCTGCAGCAATGCCCAGCAGCAGACCGAGCGCTGTTCCCAGCAGCATACCCATGGCACCGACCTTCAGGGAAACAACCAGCGGTCCCTTGATCATATCGGCAACAGCCTTGTTCTTGTTCAGAACGTAGGAGAAACCAAGATCACCGCGGAGTACAGCCCCGACATACTTACCGAAGCGGATGAAGAAGGGCTGATCCAGTCCGTACTTGGCGTACAGCAGGGCTTTCTGCGCCGCTGTCAGCTTTTCATCGTTGAAAGGGGAGCCCGGCATATAATCCAGCATCAGGAACAGTACGAACAATATGGCCAGAAGCGTCAGAATACTGATCAGCACTCTCTTCAGTACATATTTGGACATATTCTTTCCTTTCTGTATTTCATAACAACGCAATAGAGCGGAACGCACCGCTCTATTGCACTGTTCTCTTTAGTACAGAGAGATTCGTGATCAGTTTTCTCTCTTGATATGACGGTAGGAATCTACACCGGCACTGTGGAATTCAATGCCTGTGATGTTCGGATTGATGAGCATTGCGGATCCCATCTGGAAGACAGGAATCATAGCGACGTCATCCAGCAGCATTCTTTCTGCTTCAACCATATCTGCCCAGCGCTTTTCCAGATCCGTGGAGTCTTCTCCTGTTTCTGCCTTGTTCATCAATGCGTTGAATTCGTCATTGAAGTAAGCGCCGTTGTATCCGGAAATATCGGACTTGTAGAGATCCAGATAGGTCTGCGGGTCAGCGTAGTCAGGGCCCCAGCGTGTCAGACCGAGATCATAGTCCAGATTGTTCATCAGCTGCAGTCTTTCCTTCTTTGTCTTCGGGAGCAGAGTAACCTCGATGCCGAGATTCTCCTTCCACATGGACTGCAGGTTGATTGCGACCTTGCCGGGTGCTTCGGAATCTGTCTCATAGAGCAGAGTGACAGAGAAGTTGTCAACGCCGAGTTCCTTCTTGGCCTCTTCGAGTGCAGCCTGAGCAGCCTCGACATCGAATGTCAGCAGATCGCCGGCTGTTTCACGGTAATCTGTGCCGTCCGGTCCGAACGCGAACTCCATCGGAATGAAGCCGACTGCTGCGACGGAACCGTCCTTCAGTACATCGTTCGCGATGACATCACGGTCGATGGACAGTGTCAGCGCCTTGCGGAAGTTCAGGTTATCGAAGATACCGGACTCCTGCTGATGGTTGATGGATACTCTCCAGGCAAAGCCTTCCAGCCTCTGTGTGAAGCCAGGATCATCCTTGTACTGATCGACCAGGTCGCCGGACAGCTTTACAGCGTCGATATCGCCCTGCTGGTAGGCCAGCGCAGCGGACTGTGACTCGGAAACGAAGCGGAATACAACCTCGTCCATGTCATCCGTGCAGTTTGCCGCATCCCAGTATTCCGGGTTCTTAGTGAATGTATATTCCGTGTTCTCTTCCCACTTTGTGAATGTGTAGGGACCGCAGTAGAGCAGATCATCGATGCTCTGGGCATAGGTTGCTTCATGGGCCTCGAAGAATTCCTGGTTCAGCGGGAAGAAGGACGGGAAGGACATCAGCGGCAGCAGGAATCCGCAGGGCTGGTCCAGTGTAACAACGAATGTCTTATCGTCCACTGCTTCAACGCCCATGTCTTCCAGCGGTACTTCTCCCTTATGGGCGGCAGCCGCGTTCTTGACACCGATGGTCTCCAGAATGAATGCATATTCGGAAGCGAGTTCCGGATCGTTCAGCCGTCTCCAGCCGTAAACGAAGTCATGCGCGGTCAGCGGTGTGCCGTTCGACCAGTTGACACCGTCTCTGATATAGAACGTATAGACGGTACCGTCTTCGCTGACTTCCCAGTTTTCCGCCAGATCATAGATCGGCTGGCCTTCTTTGTCGAGCGCAGCCAGTCCGCCGATGCACATGGACTGCATAATGAATGATGTTCCGTCTGTAGCGACATGGTGGTCCATGGTGTTCAGATCGGATTCAATCGTGACAACAACCGAGTCTCCGGCATCCCCGGATTCTCCACCATCGCCGGATCCACATCCGACGATGAGCAGGCCTGCAAGCAGGACACTCACAGTTCTCTTCAGTTTCATATTTCCCTCCTTGAAAGATAGTTGAAATATTATCATGAAAATCACAGATTGTGATAGGTTTGTGAAAATGAATTGAAAACACAGAAAGAAAAATCGATCATTTGTGTAACAATTTTCATGTAAGCACTTACAAAAAGCGGATTACAGCAAATCCGCTATTTCTTTGCCTGCCATCTCGATCCTTGTGCGCAGTTCCCGGGCACTCATCCGCAGCCCGCCGTGCGCCATAACACTGTTCTGGATCAGTCCGTCGCTGGTTGCGGCAGTGAAGCGGTACTGGCCCTTCAGGTCACTGGTGATCTTCTCGATGTAGCTGTCGGCGGTCTGATCCACCCTGGTATATACAACGGTCAGTCCGGGATATTCCGTCCTGGTACCGGTATTGCCTTGTACATGATAGCCGTCGAAGACAATGATCATCTTCACTTTGGTATATGCCTGATAGTTGGCCAGAATATCGATCAGGTGTTCACGGGCTCCGGAGATATTGTGCTTCGCTTCTTCCTTCAGATCATCCCAGTCGTAGATCATGTTGTACCCGTCCACGATCAGGCATTCCGGCAGGATCTTCGAAGCGATCACTTTCTTCGGCTTCTCTTCTTCCTTCTTCTCCCTTGGCTTCAGGTGCTTTTTTTCATTGCGGTTCCTTCCGGATTCTCCTTCTGTAAGGTGCTTCAGGTCTTCTTCCGATACCCGGTATCCAGCGCTGCGGTAGACGGAGGAGAAGGTGGTTTCCTTTCTTTCCTGGATATGCATCAGAGCGTCTGCTTCATCCCACGGGACGTAGTAGCCTGCACCGTGCGCACAGAATACCGATCCCGTCGGGTTGCGCAGGTCCTTTTCCGGATCATAGGCTTTCGCAGCGATGATCCGTTCACTGTTATGGGCAGGCATGTAGGCGTCCGGTACGGCGGTGAAACGGCCCTTGCCCTTGGTCCAGGCAACGGCTTCCTGCTGGTAGTTCGTCAGCTGTGCGGCAGGACCGCTGCCTTCCAGCACGACGGTTTCATCCGCATCCTTGACCTTTACACTGCAGCCGCGCTGCTCCAGGTCATAGAGCGCCCGGCTCAGGCTTTCCTTCGGCAGGGTGAACGTAAAGCGGAACCAGGGCTCCAGCAGAACATTCTCTGCCTTCATCAATGCCTGGCGTACGGCTCTTGTGGCTGCCTGGCGGAAATCACCGCCTTCGGTATGATGCAGCGATCCTTTCCCGTCCGTCAGGGTGATCCGTACGTCGGTCAGAGGACTGCCGGTCAGTACACCGCGGTGGTGCTTGCCTTTCAGCGCAGTGATAATGGACTTCTGCCACGAAGAGTTCAGCCGGTCCGTAGGACAGACAGAGTTCACTTCAATGCCGGATCCGGGGGGAAGGGGCGTCAGCCTGACATGGACTTCAGCGTAGTGCCGCAGCGGTTCGAAGTGACCAGCACCCTTGACCGTGTCCGCAATGGTTTCCCGGTAGAGGATTTCACCTGCTCCGAATTCCACGTGGACACCGCACCTGTCCATGATCTGCTTCTGCAGTACTTCCATCTGCATCTCACCCATGATATGTACGGTGATCCGTCCGGTT
>JAEEYJ010000056.1 GCA_016291725.1 Solobacterium sp. | reverse complement strand
TTCCTTATTTGTCGAGTACAGGCACCTGGGCAGGAGCTGCTTTCTCCAGCATCAGCTTTGCGTCTTCATCGCTCAGCGGAATGTCGAAGCACTTGACGGTATCCCGCATGGTCTCCGCCCTTCTGAAGCCTGTCAGAAGGCTCAGGTTCGGATACTGCTTCAGAGTCCACGCCTGGATCAGATTGGCATAGGAACAGTTGTACTTCTCTGTCAGCGGTGTCAGCACTTCATCGAACAGGTTATGGATGGCACCCTTGATCGGTTCATGGATCCAGGGGAGCTTTCCACGGACATCACCGGCCGGGAATTCCTTGTCCACGAAATCCGGCCTTGTCAGGAAGCCTTCCTCCAAAGAACCATAGACCTGGAATGTTGTACCGTACTTGGTGCAGGTATCGAAGTAGTCATAGCCGTGGAACGGGGACAGCAGGCTGAAGAACTCCTGTACTGCTGCGACATGGCCGTACTTGGAGTATTCTTCCAGATCCGCAGGCTGGGAATTGGACAGAACAACCGCACGGATCTTTCCTTCCTTGATCAGTTCCTGCAAAGCGCCCATGGTCTCTTCCACCGGCCAGGTCTTGCATACATAGTGGACAACAAGGGAATCAATGTAGTCCGTCTTCAGTCTGAGGAGGGAATCCTCTACGTCCTGCTTGACCGCCCTTGCGCTGGTATCGTTGTTTACTGTGACACCGTCACGGGAATAGTGGTAGTTTCCACCGTCACCGCGCCAGTTCAGGGAGCACTTTGTCTGCAGAATGAAATCGTCCCTGCGGCCCTTCAGTGCCTCGCCGAGCAGTTTTTCGGAAACAGATGTACCGTATACCGGTGCTGTATCGATGTAGTTGATGCCGAGATCCTTTGCTTCATCCAGCAATGATGCGACGTCCTTTGCGGCCAGCGCCATGTCCGGCCAGACGATGCCGCCTCCGATCCCCCAGCTGCCGAACGCGACAACGGAGACCTCAAGATCGGTCTTTCCTAGTTTCTGATACTTCATAGTAGCCTCCTATTACCTACACATTATCATTCTTCCAGCAGTGCCGCAATCTCTTCCACACTGTTCGCGTAGAAGACATTGTCCTGCAGTGTGCTGCGGATGAAACCATGCTGCTGCATTTCCGCCAGAAGCGCACGGAGCGGTTCATAGAAGCCGTTTACATTGAACAGGATTGCTTTTCCGAACAGCTGTCCGAGTTCCTTCTGTACGATGATATCCGTGATTTCATCCAGCGTGCCGATTCCGCCGGGACAGGCGATGAAATGTTCTGCCAGCTCCATCATCTTCTTCTTTCGCTCGTTCATGTCCTCTACCGCAATCAGTTCGTCCAGAACCGGCGAGGGTGTACCCCACGCCATCAGAAAGGAAGGTTCCACGCCGACGACCTTTCCGCCGCTCTGCTTTACTGCTTCCGCAAGGATGCCCATCAGGCCTCTGCCGTTTCCACCGAATACCAGTGTGTGTCCATGGTTTCCGATCCATTGGCCGAGCTTTCTGACCTGTTCCTGATAGGACGGATCATCCCCGAAGGATGAACCAAGATAGACTGTTATATTCATAGACTGCAATCCTTTCTGATTTTTTCAGTTCCAGCGGTATACCGTAGATGCACTGGCATGCTGCAGTCCCGCAGAACAGAAGCAGCGGGATCATCCCGCTGCTTTATTATTCCTCAGTTTCTGAGCATCGGCGTCCAGTGCTGGGCATTGTAGATATCTGTCAGTACATAGCTGTACAGTACATCCGCATCCAGCTCCGTGACACCCATGGATACACCTTCTTCACCGACGACCAGGGTACCCTTCAGATAGTGCACTTCCTCGAAGTTTCCGTTGTAATCATAGTAATCACACAGGAAGTCAATTTCGTCTCCGGCTTTGATCTCCACCAGTCCCTTGGCCTCAACATCCTCTTCATAGATCTTCTGGGCACCGAGGATCGTACCGTAGATATCTTCGTCCGTGAACTGTACGATCAGGTTCGCACGCTCACCGTTGAGCATGACCGGAATGTATCCCTCAATGATATATGCCTCGTCCGACGGATACTCTTCCTTGTCTACATAGTAGGCCGCGACATGATCGTTGACTGCTACCCAGGTATTGTCATATTCCGCCAGCAGATTGCCATCATCATCGAAGCTGAACACATTGTCCACACCCAGATCGATGAATCCTTCGCCATCATCCACCCAGACATTCAGAGCGAGCCGGTTGATCAGGCTCCACTGCTCTTCATCCAGGCTCAGGACCTTATGTCCGTTGATCTCGCTGTATTCCAGCGCTGCATTGTCCACATGCGCTCTGTCGATCTGGGATGCATAGTTCTCCAGGGATCCGGAATCGATTGCCCGGTAGCCGCCGAGCAGCTGCAGCAAGGTAAGCATGTCATCCACCGGATTGTACTCCTGCTGCTGAGGCTGCTGCTGGGCACCGCCCAGAAGCAGGTTCAGGAACTCATCCACATCATAGGTCTGACCGTTGGAGGACGGTGAGCCGCCCAGCATATCGAACAGTGAATTCTGTGTCTGGTTGCTGTAGATCTGGCCGCTGCCTTCCATCGTCGCAAAGGAGCGCACTGCGTCCGTATAAGCCTCTTCCATACCGATGTTGTTGTACAGCTGGGCAACTGCGTTGACCTTGTTCGTTGTACGGTACGGGAAATAGATGCTCAGGCCGTAGGCATTGGTCATATTGTTCACCCGGTTGTACTTGACACAGGATTTGACCGCCTCCGCCAGCTCCAGCGCGGATGCAGTACCGATATTCTCGCAGAAATGTACGACATCGATCTGATCCAGCTTATTGGACTGGGCAAATTCCTTTGTAACGCTTCTGGCATTGGCGATCTGTCCGTACTGGCTTGTCTGCAGAGCAGCTGTCACATCACCGGCAAACGCACGCAGCTTCGCCGGTACATAGGCCTGGAATTCAGCCAGGTCAATGATGGACAGGGAAGTCTTCTCCCTTCTGCCGCTTCTGGCAGACTGTACGACGAATCCGTCGATGATCTGCTTGCCGATCTCCAGTGTCGGCAGGGACGGATTCTGTGCCAGCGATGTCAGCCAGTCCGTGTAGTACCAGCCGGTGCCGGGCTCTGTCTCCTCCGACGCAATCAGCCAGTCTGCGTATTTCGAGCAGACCAGCGCTGTCTCTGTATTGCCCATCAGGCAGGCATCGAAGCCTATGAAATCAAACTTCACACCACCGGCTTCCAGAGCCTGGGCAAGCTTGTCGAGCGTCATGGTTGTATTCGGATAGACCTGGTCGTAGCCGTAGCCGGACACACTTCCTCCGCCGTGGTCCCAGAGAATAAGCATATAGCGGTTGGCCGGATATTTCTTTGTGCCCCACTGGATGAAGTCCGCCAGCGTAGCCGGATCGGTCATACGCTTGTTGCCGACAGCCCGGTCAAGCGCGACCACGGATCTGTCCGTGACCTGCCAGCGCTCGTTCGTACCGGTTTTCATGACGTTGTTGCGCCATCTCTTGGTACCGCCGGTCTGCAGGACTACTCTCACATTGTCGCTGTGGGCGGCATAGGCCATTTCATTGATATCGTTGGTTGCCATACCATAGCCGGATTCCAGGTCGGACGCAATCATGTAGACCAGAATGGTAACGGAATCCTGTCCGTTCCCCAGAATCGTTGTATACCGGTCGCGGATTCCTTCCGCTACTGTGGCATCCACTGCCGGCATGGTCGTATCGGTATATGTAGTAGTAGGCGGATTGTAGGTCGCCGCTGCGGTCTGCTGCACCGGTGCCGGTGTATCGGCCGGCTGCGGCTGATCGATCGTCCCCATACTGCTGAACGCCTGACGGAGGCAGCTGACCAGCAGAACGGCAATCAGGAGAAACAGCAGAATGCGGAAAAAAGGATTCCTCCGGCGCACCGGTGCGCCGGTATAGTAGTTCCCTGTCCGGACGGGTCCCCGTACCGGACCCCGGTCTCCACCGTCAAACCGGTCGATCCGATCATAGCCGGGCGTGTGGTCCGGCCGTTTGTTCGTCTGTCCGGAATGGGAGCCGCCTGACACAGGCTTCCGGTCATAGCTTTGATTGCCGGTGCGCGGGGTACCGGCACTGCCGCGTTTATTGACATCGCTTCTGGATGTCGCTTCTCCCTGCTTACGGGAACGGGGTCTGTTGTTGGACATGAAGATCCTCCCTTCTACCACTTCTCCTGCTCTTCCAGTTCCTCGTCGGTGTATTCATGGCGGGTGGAGTGTCCGTCCGCGAAATAGTCACTGACCAGGATCTGCCTGGAGATTTCCTTTTCTTCGATGAAATACAGGATTTCCTGCTTGGCTGCGTTGATATCGTAGCGCTTCTTGAACGTGAATTCGTTCATATCCATTTTATATGAATAGTTGTCGGTTGCCCAATCATCCCACTCACTGAAATAGAAGCCGGTATAGTCCGGATCGAAGATATTCCGGCCGAGTACGGTATGCATGTCGATATCCCAGCCCCAGAGATCCGCAACAGTCGGAATCAGATCCAGCGCGGTTGCACACTTGGGATAGCGGATTGTCTTCTGCATTGCACTGCAGTAGAAATACAGATCCGTATAGGATTCCTTGCCGGTATACTGCTTGCCGGATTCCCTGTAGAAGGGGGATGTCCGGCTGAAATCCAGGTTCTTGACGATATGGTCACCGAAGAAGACGAATACGGTATTGTCCAGCTTTTTGACTGTCCGCAGTTCATCCATCAGTGCCTTGATGCTCTTGTCCAGATCCATGTTCTTGGCATAGAAGGACACATACGGTTCGCTCAGGTTCGGATATTTCCGGCGGATCCGGGCAACATCCTGGCTGGATACGCCGGTACTCTCATAATCGTAGGGCTGGTGGCCGCTGTAGGTGATCCAGTAGGCCATCCAGGGCTTTGTCTCTTCCGAGTAGATGTACTTCATAACTTCCATGACTTCGGAATCCGGCGGTGTATCCATCATGCCGAGATCCGTGCAGTCCAGGAACTGCTGGTAGCCGAAGGTGTACATCGTTATATCACGGTTGTAGTATTCACCGTAGTTGTTGTGATAGGCTGCCGTCTTGTAGTTATGGGAATTGAACAGCCCGGGCAGCGTGGTCTTATAGATATTCTCGCCGAACCGGTAGCACGAAGCGTGGCCGTCATTGCTGGGAATCAGCGAAACATTGGCCATGAACTCCGTATCGCTTGTAGATCCGGGCAATGCCGGTGTGTTGAAGTTCTCAATGACCAGACCTTCCTTGTACATCTTGTACAGCGTCGGAGTCAGATCCGGATCCAGCATGACATGGTTGAAGCTTTCCGCCTGAATGAAGATTACGTTCTTTCCCGCAAACAATCCATGGTATCTGGAAATGAACTGATCATTCCTTTCCGCGAGGAACTCTTCAATGCGGTCGTGGCTGAATTCGTCTTCCGCAATCAGAAGGGACTGCGCATCCCTGACACCGTAGGTCAGCAGACCGAAGCGCTCGACAAAGAGCTTGCTGCTGGGAATGGCGCGGTAGACGTATTCATCCGCGAACAGATCCCCCGCTCCCGGCTCCTTGGACAGTGCGTTGACCCGGAGGTGCAGATGACCGATCAGCACCAGTGCTGCGGCCAGCAGTCCGCCGGTCACTTTCCAGTACCGGCTGCTGCGCTTCTTCTCCCCGCCGCGCTCCAGCGCGAAGTACAGGATAAAGGAAAGCAGGGTAAGCCCGGCGAATACCCCGACGGTAATGATTTCCTCCATACCGACGAACTCTGCCGCACTGGAGGCTGCGCCTTTGACTTCCGAGAGAAGGTCAATCGCTGTATTGAAGCGGTAATAGGTATGGAACGCCCGGTGATAGATGCTCTGGGTGATCATGTACAGGGTGAATATCCCGCCGTACAGGAAGAGGATCAAACGGTTCAGCAGCGGACCGCTGAGGAAGAACAGAAAAGCACCGATCAGAGCGAAAACCGCAAAAATCTCCGCGTCCATCGATGTCACGGTGCCGTAGGTACCCATAATATAGAGGAAATATACCAGATTCAGTACAAAGTATACTGTCTCCAGTATCAGTCTTCTTTTCTTCTGTTCCATATACTGTCTTTGAATGAATACCGGCCGCTTCAGGCGGCCGGTTTACTGATTACTTTCCGGTCCTTTTGCTGTACTTATCGTACACATTCGCAACCGAGGCGTGGGTAACAATCGCTGCCAGAACATCCGACAGGACATCCGCCATGGATACCTGCTTTACCTTCGAAGTTCTGACCGCTCTTTCTCCGAGCGGAATGGAGTCAGAGATGACCACTTCCTTCAGCCCCGATTTTTCTATCTTTTCCAGTGCGTCTCTGGAGAACACACCGTGCGTTACCGCTGCGTAGACTTCCTTCGCACCGTAGGATTTCACCAGATCACAGGCAGCGCACAAGGAGCCTGCTGTATCCGCAATGTCATCCACGATGATACAGGTCTTGCCCTTGACATCACCGATCAGGTTTTCTGCCATGACCTCATTCGGCCGCGGCCTTCTCTTATCAATGATCGCGATCGGCGCATCCAGCAGAACCGCCATTCTTCTTGCCCGTGTAACACCGCCGTGGTCAGGGGAGACCACAACGAGATCTTCCTGCGGGTAATTCTTCGCAATGAAGTAGTCCGCCAGCAGCGGTACCGCCGTCATATCATCAATCGGAATATCGAAGAAGCCCTGGATCTGCGCAGCGTGCAGGTCCACGGTTACGATACGGTTGGCCCCGGCTGTCTGCAGCAGGTTGGCGACCAGCTTGGCTGTAATCGGCTGATGTGCATCCGCCTTGCGGTCCTGGCGCGCGTAGCCGAAGTACGGCATGAAGACTGTAATCTCTCCGGCGCTCGCTCTCTTCAGTGCATCAATGCATACCAGCACTTCCATCAAGTGCTCGGTTACAGGTGTATAGGTGGACTGTACGATGAATACATTCCGGCCCCGTACGGATTCCTTCGGTGTTACGAGTATCTCTCCGTCCGCAAAGTGGTCCACTTTTACGTTGCCGAGTTTTGCGCCTGTTCTCTTTGCGATCTGTTCAGCGAGTCCGATACTGGAAGTCAATGCGAAGATGATCGTATCTTTGACCATAGTCTGTTCCCCTGTTCTTTTCTGCACGGCAATTCCAGGTGTGCACTAACATTCTACTACATTAGACCTGCTTTTCTGTAGGTAAATGGCGGAATAAATGAATTCTCTTCCACTGTGCACCCTTTCAGAACAGCTTTTTCGATGATTGCCCCGTCCTTTACGATGGTGTCCTCCAGACTGGTATCCGGACGGATCCGGACGTTTCTGCCGATGACCGTTCTGCCGGACAGGTGGACATTGGGTTCAATGACGGTATCCTGATCGATTGAGACATACGGACCGATGTACGTACTGTCCGGATCAATGATGGTGATGCCGCGCTTCATCCACGCCTGCGCTGTTCTGCGGTACATGGTACGGTTCGCTTCCGCCAGCTCCAGATTGTCGTTGACGCCGTGGACCTCTGCCGGGTCCTCGGCAATCAGCGCTGTGACCTTCAGGCTTTTCCGGCGGAAGATCTCCACCAGGTCTGTTATATAGTACTCCTTCTGCGCGTTGTCGTTCTTTATTTCCTTGAGGCCTTCAAACAGCGCCCTGTTGCGGAACGCGTACATGCCGGCATTCATCTCCCGTACAGCGCGCTCGGCTTCCGATGCGTCCTTGTATTCGACAATCCGGGCTACCGTGCCATCCTCATTGCGGATGATTCTCCCGTAGGGTACGGTTTCCGGCAGTTCTACCGTAAGGATGACCATATCCGCGTCTTCACAGGCTTCAAAGAGCCTGGTGTAGGTCTGTGCGGATACACACGGCGCATCGCCGTTCACCACGGCGGTAATACCGTCCTCATTCTCCAGCTGCCTTGCCTGCATCACGGCGTGCCCCGTGCCTAACTGAGGCTCCTGCAGCGCAAATTCGCACTTTCCCTCCAGAACCTTCTCTACCGCTTCGTGTCCGAAGCCGGTGACAGCAATGATGCGCTCTGCGCCTGCACCCTTCAGTTCATTGACGATGAGCTCCACCATCGGTACGCCGCAGACCTCATGCAGTACCTTCGGAACATTGGAGTGCATCCGTGTTCCTTTCCCTGCCGCCATGATGATTGCGTTCTTCATTCTTCCTCTCCTGTCTTTCTGCTGCTCAGCCGCAGGATTCTCTCCACCCCGCACCGCTGCAGTGCTTCTTCGCTGCCTACAATTGTGATGCGTGCGTTCTGCAGTGCTTTTTCCACTGTTTCCGCCGCTTCCCGGATCTCTTCTGCCTTGATGCTGAGCATCTGCGCTCTGCGCTCCCTGCGCTCTTCATAGTCAATCCCGCACAGGTGACGGATATCCGCTGCCTCCTGCATTCTGCCGGGGGTAATCAAGGGTTCTTCCGCAGCGATTGTTCCGATAATATAGGATGGGAGTTCTTCATCATCCATGAAATCCTTCAGATAGTTTCCTGTCCTCTGCGCTGTGTTCACCGTCATCTCCGGATGCGGGTCCCGGAAGGAATATACACCGATATTGCCGCTGAGGGAGACATTGAAGCCGGTTCCGTACGCACCGTTCTTCACCCTTACTTCGCTCCAGAGATAATCGTAGGTCAGTATATGGCCGATTACATCCAGCACCGGGCTGTATTCTGCACCGGCTTCTTCAACATTGGCAAAGATGCCGCTGTACGCTACCGGTGCGGGAACGGCAATGCCGTCCCTGTGTACTTCATCCAGTGGATAGCGTACCGTGCACCGGGTGAAATCCTGCACCGGAAGCGCATCAATCAAGCGCTTCAGCTCCGGCAGATTCTCCTCCCCGGTCATACTGGCATCCAGCCGGTTCTTGTTCCAGAGAATCTCCCGGAACAGATCGGTATCATTCAGGAATTCCGTGCCTGCGGAATCGTAGTTTTCATAAAGCTCCGTGACCTTCTGCATCGCGGTGAATCCATTGAGCCACTCATTCGCTGTGCCGGCGGAGGTCAGTCCTGCGCGGCTGTGGATTACGGCATAGGCATGCCCGCTGCCGATGAGGTCCTGCCGGCAGGATTCCACGGTCTGGGAGAGGATCTCCTTTACCCGTTCCCGGTCAAACACGGTTTCCTGCATGATCTCCAGGATCAGGTCCACCGCGATGTTCAGATTCTGCTTCAGTACGCTGCAGGATACCATGAGGTACGGCAGCGCGCTCTTCCGGTCATGCCCGCCGACGACCGCTGCGGTACCGAAGGACAGCGCTCCGATGTTTCCTCTGCGCAGCTCTGTCAGTTCCTCCAGTGTATGCTTGCTGGTCGCCAGATCTCCGAGCATCCGGGCATACATTGATACATAGGGGAGTTC
>JAEEYJ010000055.1 GCA_016291725.1 Solobacterium sp. | reverse complement strand
TAATTCCATAGATTGCAACACTGTGCTAATATCGCTCGGGTTCCCAAAAGACTTTTACAAGTAACAAAAATGATCCTCTGAGTCTCGCACACTCAAAGGATCGGTATAGTATAGACCCCATGCCTTTACTATACCTTCATTCTATCAGAAAGAAGGTGATTACATGAAGAAAGAAAAGTATATTACCGAGCGGAAGAGCCGCGCCGGTAACATCTCCTATCAGGTTGCCATCCCCTACGTTGACGAGGATGACGGGAAGGTTATATACAACAAGTCCTTCTCCGAAACCGAATACGGCGGCAAAACAGCTGCAAGGAAAGCCGCCATTGCACACCGTGACAGAATGCTCACGGAGATCCGCACAGGCCGGTATCACCGCCATATGCCGACTGTAGCGCAGCTGTATAAGAAGGCGAAAGAACTCTTTCCGCAGAGATACAACACTGTCAAAAACCATGATTACTTCTACCGTACAGCAATCAAGGAATATGAAGACATCGAGATACAGAACATCAGAGTCGCGGATGTCCAGGCATCGGTCAACAAATATGCAGAGAATCACACCAAAGCAATGGCATCCAAACTGCTGGGTGTATGGAAACAGATCTTCCGGGCAGCTGCTGTCATGGAACTGCCGGTTCCTGACAAGACTCTTGGAGTCATCATTCCTGCGCAGGTGAAGCCGGAGAACCCGAAGAACGTAGACATCTCCGATGAAGACTTCAATACATTCATTGATGCCTTGCTGGAATACCATCAGTACGATGAGATCGGCAGATACCGTTCTACAGTAATCTGGTACATGCTGATGATCGCCTACTACACCGGTATGCGTCCGTCAGAGATTTATGCACTGACTGCAGCTGACATTCACCTGGATGAAGAGCATCCTTATATCTCGGTGAACAAGGCTATCGGATCAGACCGGGAACATGCCCGTGTGCCGGTCAAAGTAAAATCCGCATCCGGGTACAGAAACATCCCTGTCGGTCCGGAGCTGAAAGCTATACTGGAATCTCTTCTGTCCTGGACTGATCATGAGTATCTGATCTCAGACATGAACGGGGCTATATTTGACACCAGCTGGGTATCGAATTACATACATCTTGTCAGCGAATCATGCGGGGTACCGTTCAATGCATACCGCCTCCGCCATAGATTCGCAACGGATCTGCAGCGTACCGAAGCACCGAGAACTGTACAGGATCTTATGGGACATGCGACATTCTCCATGTCTATGGCATACGCCAGGTCCACCGAAGAAGATAGGATCAGTGCAGTGGCAAACAGAAAAACAGTCAAAAAAGTTGTATCAAAAGTTGTATCAAAATAAGAAAACCGCATGGTTATGCGGTCTTCTTTGTTTTCAATGGTGGAGCTTAGGAGAATCGAACTCCTGACCCCCTGCTTGCAAAGCAGGTGCTCTCCCAGCTGAGCTAAAACCCCATGTATATCCAATTCAGCGAATGGTGGGCCTGAATGGACTTGAACCATCGACCTCACCCTTATCAGGGGTGCGCTCTAACCACCTGAGCTACAGGCCCAAATCCGCCGAATGCTTATTCAATATACTCTGAAGCAACCCCTCTGTCAACACTTTTTTGTCTGCGCCGGAAGAAAGGATACAGGACCGGGATTACCGGTCCTGCAATAACACTTTGTTTGCTTTTTCAGGCTTCCAGCGCATCCATCGCAACCTGGATGTACAGCGCAACACCTGTCTCGAACGCCCGTTCATCGAACAGTACATGTCCGCTGTGCATCGGGTGCACCTTGCCTTCTGCATCCGGCAGCTTTGCGCCGAGGCCGAAGAAGCAGGACTTGACATGCGGTGTGTAGTACGCGAAGTCTTCGCCGCCCATGGTCGGCTTGGCCATGACGAATCCACCCGGAACGACCTTCTCGATCGCCGCTTTGCCGATTTCAAACGCATCCGGATCATTCTCGCAGACTTCCGCCACTTCGATGAGCTCTACTTCCGCTGTGCAGCGGTAAGCGGACGCTACGCCCTTGGCAATCCGGTTGAGCGTCTCCTCCAGGGTAGCGTTGATCTCTCTGGAGAAGGTACGGATGGTTCCTTCCATACGGTATTCACCCGGAATGATGTTGAATCTGCCCGGTGCGTGGATATCACCGACCGTTACAACCATCGGATCCGTCGGCTGGTACTCTCTGGCAACCATATCCTGCAGTGCCATAACAACCGCAGAACCGGCGACCGCTGCATCCCTTCCATGGTAAGGATCCGCACCGTGGGATGATACACCGATGATCTTGATCTTGAACCAGAACGCGGATGCGTATGTCGGGCCCGGCGCTGTTTCCACCTTGCCGAGATCCGTCATGGAAGCGATATGGGTGCCGAACATCCAGTCCACACCGTCCAGGCAGCCGCCCTTGATCATTGCCTTGGCACCCTGACCGGTCTCCTCTGCAGGCTGGAAGATGAACTTCACTGTGCCGGCAAACTCATCCTTGACACTGTTGATTGCCTTGACAGCGCCCATCAGCATAGCATTGTGCGTGTCATGTCCGCAGGCATGCATGCAGCCGTCGTTCTCGCTGGCGAACTCCAGTCCCGTCTCTTCCTTGACCGGCAGCGCATCAATATCACCGCGCAGCAGGACTGTCTTGCCCGGACCCTTTCCGCCCTTGATCTCCGCCAGAACACCGGTCGGCTCCATTCTGCGGTAGGATACACCCATCTTGTCCAGTTCTTCGCAGATGCGGTCTGTCGTCCTGAATTCCTGGAAAGACAGTTCAGGATGACGATGAATGTCACGCCGGTACTCGACCACGAAGGGCTGTACTGACTTCGCAAGTTCCAATACGTTCATATTAACCCCCTTGTTTTCCTGCACCGCTGCCCTATCCTGTTTGCTGCGGATAACCACAGCGGTCAGGTTCATTGTAAAGAAAACAGCAGCGTCTTTTCAACGCTGCCGGTACGCTCTTTTCTCAAAACCCTCAAGGGAATCTGAAAGAAACTGCAGCTTCTTTCAGCATACCCTGCTCTTCTGCTTCTTTGCAGGTGTACGCACCGTCCGGATATCCTCCGGTGTCGTCAGTTTGATATTGCCGTAGCTGCCGGCAACGATCCGGATCCGGGCATCGCTGTAGCGTTCCACGACGCTGCAGTCATCCGTACCCGTAAAGCCATCCCGCACCGCTGCCTCCATGCAGGTACGCAGCAGATCCGTACGAAATGCCTGCGGCGTCTGAGCGTTATACAGAACCGTTCTGTCCGGGGTGCTCTCAATATACCCGTTCTGAACGCATTTGACCGTATCCTTGACCGGTACCGCCAGACAGGCAGCTTCCTCCGTCTCCATCGCTTCCTTCACAGCCTGCAGACAGTCTTCCGGCAGATAAGGACGGACCCCGTCATGCACCAGCACGATATCCGAAATCACTGCTCTCAGACCGTTGCACACACTCTCCTGACGGGTCTTCCCGCCTTTCACCAGAACAACCTTGCCTCTGCCCTGCGGAATGGTCCGGCAGTAGAAAGCCGCATCGGTAACGACAACAATCTCTTCACAGTCCGGATCCTTCAGAAACAGATCCATGGTATGCTCGAGCACCGTTCTGTCATCCATACGGTAGAAGGCCTTGTTGTATCCCAGTTCCATGCGCCTGCCTTCTCCGGCCGCAGGAATCAGCACACTGTATTTCATCATCCGATCACCGATCCCATCACTTGATATGACAGCACAGTCATAATGAACGCAGCCAGCGCAATGCCGATGAGAATGGACAGACTGGCTTTCTTCAGATCCATGTCAAACAGCGCAGCGACCAGGCTTCCTGTCCAGGCACCGGTACCGGGCAGCGGAATGCCGACGAACAATGCCAGCCCCCAGAAGCCGTAGCGGTCGATCTTCGGCTTGTTTTTCGCCGCCTTCTCCTCCATCTTTTCAACGATACGGCTCATATGATGATCCGACATCCAGTGGAAGATGGACTTGATGAAGAACAGGATGAAAGGAATCGGCAGAATATTGCCGGCTACACAGTACAGCAGAGCCTTCCCCAGCGGCAGACCCAGCAGCCTCGCCACGATGAGACCGCCTCTTTCCTCCACCAAAGGGATCATACTGATCAGGAATACAGACATCTCTGCTGAGATGTACTGTCCGATCGTTCTCATGAACCACTCTATAATTGCATTCATACAGACCTCACAATCATGTACTTTATCACAACCGTGCCCCAGCCGACAACAGCCGCTGTGGTAGAATGATACAGAAGGCAGGAGGAACCATGCAGTACAGGATCAATCAGAAGAACGGCACAGAGCTCTCCGTGCTCGGCTACGGGTGTATGCGCTTCAGCCGGAAAGCCGGTGCCATCAATCAGGAAAAGGCCGAACAGGAAATGTACCGTGCCATGCAGGAAGGTGTGAACTACTTTGATACCGCCTACATCTATACCGGCAGCGAAGCCTGTTTAGGCAGGTTCGTCAGAAAATACAATTGCCGCGGCAGGATCTACATCGCTACAAAACTGCCCCACTACCTCATCAGAAAACCTGAGGATGCCGAACGCTACTTCCAGGAAGAACTGGACCGCCTGCAGACCGACTATATCGACTACTACCTGATGCACATGCTCAATGATCCGGAGAGCTGGCGCAGGCTTTGTACACTGGGCATAGACAAGTGGATCCAGGACAAGAAGGAGAAAGGCATCATCCGCAATATCGGTTTTTCCTTCCATGGAGGAACCGTGAAATTCAAGGAACTGGTGGATATCTATGACTGGGATTTCTGCCAGATCCAGTTCAATTACATGGATGAACACGCTCAGGCCGGGATCGATGGGCTCAACTATGCTCATGAACGCGGCCTGCCCGTGATCATTATGGAGCCCCTGCGCGGGGGAAGGCTGGTCAATCATCTGCCTGCCGCTGCGCAGGAAGCCTTCCGCAGTGCGGAAGTCCAGCGCACGCCGGCAGACTGGGCACTGCGCTGGGTATGGGACCATGAACAGGTCAATGTTGTCCTGTCCGGCATGAATGATCTGCAGCAGGTGGAGGAGAACTGCCGGGTCGCTTCCGAAGCGCTGCCCGGGCAGCTGACGGAAGCGGACCACCGGATGTTTTCGGAAGTGCTGAAGGCCATCAACGAGGGCATCAAGGTCGGCTGCACCGGCTGCGGCTACTGCCAGCCCTGTCCACGGGGCATCGACATTCCCAACTGCTTTACGATGTACAACAACAGCTATACGGACGGCTATGTGCATGCGCTGCGTGAATACATGATGTCCACAACGCTGCGCAAGGACCGGACCAACGCTTCCCTTTGCGTTGAGTGCGGGCTCTGCGAGTCGCACTGTCCGCAGTCCCTGCCGATCCGGGCAGAACTGAAAAATGTCGTCAAACGCTTTGAAACGCCCGTTTACCGGGTCATTGCCAAAGGTGCCGGCATTTTCATGAAGTATTAGTGAAGATAGTAGGAGAGAACGTCCTCAGCGAGGGCGTTTTCATATTCTTCCCGGGTAATGTACTCTTCCTCGTACATCCGGGAGAGAACCTTTCTCTGCCGGCTGACAGCGAGTTCACTGCCCGTGGACAGCTGGTAGGCGCTCGGTGCATTGGGAATGCCTGCCAGCATTGCGCTCTGGGCTACGGTGAGATCGGAAGGCACCGCACCGAAGTATCCTTCGGATGCCTGGGAGATGCCCCAGAACCCGTCTCCGTAGTAGTTCATGTTCATATACAGGGCCAAGAGGTCTTCCTTGGAGTACTTCTCCTCCAGCTCGATCATGATGAAGATCTCTGCTGCCTTGACCGCTGTGGTGCGGTGTATGGTCTGATAGTACAGGTTCTTGGCAATCTGCTGGGAGATGGTGCTGCCGCCTTCAATGCTTTCGCCGGCCTGAAGATTGTGCAGGATTGCCCGGATCAGCGCCCGTACATCCATGCCCCTCCGGGTAAAGAAGCGCTGGTCTTCCACCGCGACGACAGCGTCCACCAGATCTTCGTCAAGCACGTCATACGGTACATAGTCTTCCATATCAAAGTAGATCTGCGCTGCTTTCTCCACAGGGACTTCGTCCACCGTATTCCGGTAGTGTATATAGCCGGGCAGTATGATGGTGAACCCGGCAAGCAGTGCCAGGCAAAGAATGACTTTCAGCAGGAATCCGATCAGTTTTTTCATATTCCCATTGTACAACAGGAACGGATTTCTGCTTCTTAAGAGTTTCTTATCCTGCTGCAGCAGCTTCCCAGTATTCCCGTTCCGCCCGGGATTCCGGCTGTACGACCTTCAGGAACGCAACGGCTTCATTGCCTGCCCGGTCCGTTACTGTATAGATGATTTCCTGTTCCGCCAGTCCGGCCAACGGCTCTGTACACTTTACTTTATCCCTGAGATCTCCGCTGACAGTATCCCAGGCTTTTTCTATGTATGCCCGGCAGCCTTCAAAACCTTCTTTGTCCGTTTCTTCCGCACGTAGCACCAGAACCGGCGGCTCATCATCCTGAAAGTGCACCAGCAGTGTGCGGTCAATCCGGTGTCCCTGATGTGTGATGGAATAGACCATCAGCTGATCCCCGCCGGAGCGGATCCGGGTCCGTTCGGGCAGGATTATTCCTTCATTCTCCGTATACCGGTCCGGTATGAATTCTTCCCTGAC
>JAEEYJ010000054.1 GCA_016291725.1 Solobacterium sp. | reverse complement strand
TGTATCCAGAAAACCACCTAAAGCAAATAGTCCGAATCCTCCGAATACGCCTTCAGCAGTCTGCCCAGGATTCAGTGCTGTTTTTCCGAATCCAGTAAAACCCAAAAACAAAAAGGCAGCGCCCAATACAAACATACAAATACCTGCTGCTAATACGATTTTCCCGGTTCTTTTCAGTTTTTTGGCGTTCTGCTGATATTGTTCCTCATTGAAATATCTGTTCTGTTCCATTAAACTCCAAATCCCTTCAACTATACCATGATAGAACATCCGATAAATCCGTTCAAATTCCTGGCTGTTCATTTCGTTTTCCTTATCAAAAGAATGATGAATCAGGCATCACAACGATTCAAAATGCACGTTCACAAATCATTCGGATTTCCTGGCAGGATACAACAGTTTCCCTTACCCGCTTCATGAATACATAACCGGCAGAAACCGGTTTTATTAGGTAAACATTCAGGTAATGCATTATACTGAAGGACAGACAAAAAAGGAGCAGACAGATATGAAGAAGATATATGCACTGATGACAGCGTGTGCAGTCCTGGTACTGGGCGCCTGCGCGCAGCAGAAAGCAGAGGAATGGACCAGTGAAGGCTATTATCAGGATGAGAACGGAAATATCCTTTCGGTCACATACATGGAAGACACTGATGAGCCCGGCTGGTATGTCGGCTGTATGCTCGGCGAGGATCTGACAGAGGATTCCTGGGGAGGAACGCTGCCGCAGGAAGGAAACACCCTGCACGGAACACTGATCTCCTCCGGCAGCCGTGAGGATCTTGAGGTCACGGTATCGGAAGAAGCTGCAGACGTTCTTACGCTGAAAATCGAGGGCGGAGAGACCTACCGCTTTACAAAGCTGAATCTTCCTGAAGCGACGATCTTCGTGACCATCAATACAGAAGGCTGGGGCAATATCGACCATGCTGAGGGAGAGGAAGTGCCGGAGGTCGATCCGGAGTATCCGTTCCAGTCAGCCGTGATCAATCTTGATCAGCCGACAACCTATACTTTCATCGCCTGGCCTCAGACAGGAAATCTCTTTGTGAAGTGGACGAAGAACGGTGAGGATTATTCGACAGAACCGGTCATTACGGTACTGCTGGATGAAAGCGCGGATTACGTTGCGGTATTCGAGGAAGATCCGGACTGGCAGAATCCCGTCATGAATTACGTCGGCGATTATCAGTGTGACAGAGCGCGCGCTGCGGTCGAAAGCATCGGCTTTGAAGACGCGGTCATCACCATTCAGTGGGCAGGCAGTGCCTCCGAACTGGCACAGTGGGATATCTACGGCACTCTTGATCCTGAAACAGGAACGATTGCCTATACGGGCTGCGGGAAGTCGGTCATTACCTATAACGCAGACGGAGAGATCACAGATCAGGAACAGGTCTACGGTGACGGAACAGGCACAATCGTATTCCATGACGACGGCACCTTTACATGGCACGATGATCAGTCGGATACCGGCAATGATTTGGTGTTTGAATGGCTGCCGCCGGAGAATGAATGACAGTGTTATTCTGCGGAATCCATAACTGAAAATCCTTTGTTTCCCTTATGTACAAGGCAGGGAGACAAAGGTTTTTCTTTGTGTCCGGAGTACTGTACAAACAGGCCTTTAGCATGTACTAACCCATATTTCAATGATAGGATGAAGTCAATAGGAGGCTAATATGGCAGAAACAAAGAAGAATCCCTACGCCGGGACACAGACCGAGAAGAACCTCGAAGCGGCATTCGCCGGTGAATCCCAGGCCAGAAACAAATATACCTATTTCGCAAGCGCAGCCAAGAAGGAAGGCTATGAGCAGATCGCTGCTCTGTTCCTGAAGACTGCAGAGAACGAGAAGGAACACGCCAAGATGTGGTTCAAGGAACTGAACGGCATCGGTACAACCGCAGAGAACCTGGCTGCAGCAGCGGACGGTGAGAACTATGAGTGGACCGATATGTATGAAGGCTTTGCCAAGACAGCCGAGGAAGAAGGCTTCCGCGCGCTGGCCGCAAAGTTCCGCCTCGTTGCCGCGATCGAGAAGCACCACGAGGAGAGATACCGCGCTCTGCTGAAGAATGTAGAGATGCAGGAAGTCTTCGAGAAGAGCGAGATCAAGGTATGGGAGTGCCGCAACTGCGGACACATTGTTGTCGGCAAGAAGGCACCGGCTGTCTGCCCGGCATGCGCACACCCGCAGTCCTTCTTCGAAATCAACGCGGAGAATTATTGATTCTGTGAAGGGAAAGCCCTGTTCAGTGAACAGAGCTTTTTTTCTTTCTGAGCAGGATCCACAGGATTCCCCAGAACAGTACAGCGATCAGGGTTGCTATACTGCCGAATGTAAACGGCAGTGTGATCATGAAGATCTCCTGCGGAGGAAAGAACATATCCTTCAGGGGCATGCCGGGGATGAACATGCGCATCCAGAAGATGCGTACAGCGTTGATCAGGACCAGTGCGAGCAGTCCTTTGGCAGTTTCTTTGGCACAGTAGATCCAACCATACTGTTTGATCAGTGCACCGATGCGCTTCGGTAGTCTGTCCACCCAGTCCGGGGAGTCCTCCTGCACTGGTGCAGGTACATCATCTTCTGTAAGCAGCCAATCTACAGTAACGTTCAGTGCTTTGGCTGCAGGCAGAAGATTGCCTGCTTCGGGGCTGGATTCCCCCGTCTCCCACTTGGATACTGACTGCCGGGATACACCGATCAGATCTGCCAGGTCTGTCTGTGACAGTCCTGCTTTCTTTCTGGCTGAGAGGATCTTTTCACCAAGATTCATACGCTTTCCTCCTGTAATTCCATTATAGAAATGAACAGAGAGGGGTTCTACCGTGATCTGCAGGCAATTGCGCAACCAATAGTTGCACATGATGAAAAAGGACGGATCCTGACGGACCCGTCCCGTAAAGCAGTTACTATTCTACACCGAAGAGCAGTTCCCGGTAGGACGGCATCGGCCAGTCCTTACGGTCAGTGATCAGTTCAGCCGCATCGATGGATGCCCTCAGGGAATCCATCAGCGGACGGATCTCTTTGTGGTAGAAGAACGCAGTTGCCAGTCCGTCTTCCTTCTCAACAGTCTTCAGCTTCTCTTCCATTGCGGTGAGATCGCTGTAGATCCTGTTGCTGAGGTCACGGAGCTGTGCCAGTGTATCCTTGGCATAAGCGTCATCCGCTGCCAGTCCGAGCTTCATATCGTCCTTCAGGGACTGCTTCAGCTTATCCATGCTGCAGGAAAGTGCAGGGAGGATATCCTTGCGGGTCATATCCACCATGGTCAGTGCTTCGATTCTTACGGTCTTCCAGAATTTCTCCAGATAGATCTCATAGCGGGATTCGCACTCAGGCAGGCTGAGAATGCCGTTGTCCACCAGTACCCTGACGTTCTTTTCATCCAGATAGTGCGCCAGGGCTTCCGGTGTGGAGCGGTAGTTGCTCAGGCCTCTTCTTGCGGCTTCGTCCTGCCATGCCTGCTCATAGCCGTTGCCGTTGAACAGGATCCTTCTGTGCTCGCGGACCGTGTCCTTGATCAGCTGGTGGATGGTATCGTTCAGATCGTCAGCGTTCTCCAGTACATCGGCGAATTCCTTCAGTGCCTGGGCAACGACCGTGTTGAGCACTGTGTTCGGTGTGGAGATGGACGCGCTGGATCCCGGCATACGGAACTCGAACTTGTTGCCGGTGAAGGCGAACGGGGAGGTACGGTTGCGGTCGGTATTGTCCTTGGAGAAGGCAGGGATGGTATGGACGTTGATCTTGAAGGACTGCTTTCCTTTGTCCTTGTGGGCTGTATCGTTCTCGATGCTCTCGAGCACTTCCGTCAGCTCATCGCCGAGGAAGATGGATACGATTGCAGGCGGAGCCTCTGCAGCGCCGAGACGGTGATCGTTGCCGGCGGAAGCGATCGAGATCCGGATCAGATCCTGGTATTCATCCACGGCTTTGATCAGTGCGCTCAGGAAGACAAGGAACCGGGTGTTCTCGGACGGTGTATCTCCCGGATCGAGCAGGTTTTCTCCGGTATCCATCTTCAGCGACCAGTTGTTGTGCTTGCCGCTGCCGTTGACACGGGCAAAGGGCTTTTCATGCAGCAGGCATTCTAGACCATGCTTCTTGGCAATCTTCTTCATTACATCCATGGTCAGGTTGTTCTGGTCCACCGATACGTTGACTGTGAGGTAGTTGTTGGCCAGTTCATGCTGCCCCGGAGCGACTTCGTTGTGCTCCGTCTTTGCCTGGATGCCCAGCTTCCACAGCTCCTCGTTCAGATCCTTCATGAATTCTGAAACCTTGGTCTTGATGGATCCGTAGTAGTGATCATCCATTTCCTGTCCTTTGGGGGTCTTTGCACCGATCAGGGTTCTGCCGGTATAAAGCAGGTCTTCGCGCTGGTCATAGTATTTCTTGTCCACCAGGAAGTATTCCTGCTCTGCACCTGCTGTGGCTTTGACATGGTCTACATCTTTGTAGCCGAGTGCTTTCAGGACGCGGACAGCCTGTGTGCTCAGTGCTTCCATAGAGCGCAGAAGCGGTGTTTTATGGTCCAGGGCTTCTCCGCTGTAGGAAAGGAAGATGGTAGGGATGTACAGAACCGTGTCACGGATGAAAGCGTAGGAGGTCGGATCCCAAGCGGTATAGCCTCTGGCTTCAAAGGTGTCCCTCAGACCGCCGGAAGGAAAGGAAGAAGCGTCTGTTTCTCCCTTGACCAGATTGCTGGGGGAGAACTCCAGCTTGATTTTTCCGCCGCCTGCGGTGGATACGAAGCTCTCATGCTTTTCAGCAGTAGCGCCGCTGAGGGGATGGAACCAGTGGGTGAAGTGGGTGGCACCGTTCTCGATCGCCCAGTCCTTCATGACTTCAGCGATCTCTGCAGCGATTGTGCTGTCAAGATCCGTGCCTCTTTTGATGGTGCTCTGCAGTGATTCGTAGGTTTTTGAACTCAGTCTGTCCTTCATGACTTTGTCGTTGAACACTCTGCAGCCGAATTCTTTCATAATGTCTGTCATCTTTTCATCTCTCCTTCTTTTCCAGTGCATGTTTGATCAGGCCCACGAACAGGGGATGAGGTTTGTTCGGTCTCGACTTGAATTCCGGATGGAACTGGACACCGATGAAGTAGTCATTGTTCGTTTCGATCGTCTCGACGATGGTGCCGTCGGGAGACATACCGCTCAGGATCAGGCCGCCTTCCTGCAGGCGTTCACGGTAGATGTTGTTGAATTCGTAACGGTGCCTGTGGCGCTCGCCGATTCTCTCTGCACCGTACTGACTGCGGATCTGTGTTCCTTCCTGCAGTATACATTCGTACCTGCCCAGACGCAGGGTACCGCCTTTCTGCACACTGTCATTCTGGTCAGGGAGGAAATCTATGACCTTGTAGGGGGATGCCGCATTGAATTCACCGGAGTCGGCGCCTTCCATGCCGCATACGTTCCGAGCGAATTCTATGACCGCAATCTGCATGCCCAGGCAGATGCCCAGGTAGGGGACATTGTTCCGGCGGCACCAGCCTGCCGCAAGGATCATGCCTTCGATGCCCCGGTTGCCGAAGCCGCCCGGTACAATGATCCC
>JAEEYJ010000053.1 GCA_016291725.1 Solobacterium sp. | reverse complement strand
TTCCGGACGGCGTGCCCGGCTACGTCACGGATTTTTCCTGGTCATCGGAAGATGCCTGGATCGCTGTCAAACTGCGTGATCCGGAAGAGGACGCCTGCCGGATGGGTGTCTTCGACTTCAATACCTCGGATTTCTTCCTGTATCCCGAAGCCCTGCCGGAACCCGATGCCTGGACTGTTGATCCCGATGGACGGCTCTATGTTCTGTACAGCGACGCATCAGAACATACTGTCTCCTACGGCGATTCCCGCTGGGTATACGAAACAGACTACCTGCTGAAGGTCTTCCGGAACGGCGAGATCATACGTGAAGAACGCTTCCCCTCCATTGCTGAAGAAGGACGCTGTGTTCTGGAACTGCTTGATGAAGAACAGCTGCTCACGATCATCGGGAATGATCTGTATATCGTTCCTGTATCCGGCGGCAGTGTACGTACCTACCGCCTACACGATCCGGTACTGTCCGTACTGCAGTATGATGAACCGTATCTCGTCCTGGCTTCACTGGACGGCAGTCTCACCACACTGTCCCTTGAGGACGGCAGTGCACAGTCCTCGGCTGTGTGGCAGAAGAACGCTGCCGGTGTTGAAGCTGTACAGCGACGTTATGCAGCAGGCAGTACCTTTGCAGTGTCCAAGGACGGCAATCTGTATTTCTACGAAAATCTCTATGATGATTCCCTGTCGTTCTATGACGGTGACACCTATGCCTATCCGGCCGATTGTTTCCTGAGTACCGGCGAGTATATATCCCTGCTCTCCGACAGAGACCTGCTTTTCTATGACCAAAGCCGGAAGCAGATGACAGCGCACCTGCATCTGCCGGAAGAAGACGCCTGGAATCTGCTGCCGAGCGCGGACGGCATCCAGTACCTGCTGCGGATCAACGGTGAAGACGGTGAACTGTCCGTCCTTTCCTGCCGGATGGATGACGGCACGATCCTCAATGAGGTCCCTCTCGGTGTCCATGATTACTATGTTTCCCGTCAGCTGCTCTCGGGGCCGTTCAGCTACGGGGAGGCCGCATTCCTGAACAATCAATACACAGCCCCGGCTCCCCTTGCCGTACACGGCATGTCCGTCTATGTCCATGGTTCAGACAGCCCGGAACGTATCCTGGTCCATGACCTGCTATCCGGTGAACAGCGCACGATCGATGTACAGCTTCCTGACGGCTGCAGCCTCACGGACGGAAGTGCCTATCCCGTGCCTTCCGCCCTGCTGGTTTCCGGAGACGGAAAATACATCTGCACCACTATGGCAGGCAAGGTCAACGCACCAGTGTTCATTGACACGCAGACCGGCAGTACAGCCGTGCTGCCGGAGCGCTCACTGGCCGGCCTGACCGCGGTCTGGGCGGATGACGCTCTGATCCTGGCCGACCCGGAATCCATCACAGCCTACAGCCGCAGCACAGAAGCACTGTACACCGTTCCGCTTGCGGTGGAGACCGTACTGTCCATGGATTACCATGAAGGCAGACTGTTCTGCGTCTTCCCGGACGGGCACCTGAAGATCTATGAAAAGGAAAAGGAGATCCGTGATCTCACGCTCTCCTTCACTGATGCCGGATATATGGAACAGAAATCCTTCTCCTTCATCTATGACAATGACCGTCTGCTGCTGTTCTATGATGGAAAAGCCGATGTAATCAGCCTTTCTTCCAGCAGTGCCTTCCCGCTGTTCACCATTGAACACAGCGCTCTTTCCTGTGATCCACAGACAGGAGAACTGTTCGTCAGTTCGCTCAATCCTCGTCTGAACAGTACCGGGTATGCTCTGGCTTCCTATCAGGAATATCCAGTGGCTGAGCTGATCAGCCGTGCCCGGCGCAGCCTGGATTCTTCCCGGAAATAGATTCAGATTCCCAGGCGGTCCGCCGTCTTCTCTGCATCCTCCAGCAAACGCTCGAACTTCGCCAGTGCTGTCTCAATCGGTGCCGGCGTTTTCAGATCCACGCCCGCATGGTTCAGCTCATCCAGCGGATACGCACTGCCGCCCATACCCAGGAATTCCAGATAGCGTCCGACTGCCGGCGCACCGTCCCGCAGGATCATTTCACTGATGGCTGCTGCGCTGGAATAGCCGGTCGCGTATACATAGACATAGAACGGTCTGTAGAAATGCGGGATCCGTGCCCACTCATACTGCACTTCTTCATCGATGACCATATCTTCTCCCCAGTAGTCCTTGATCAGCTGCAGGTACAGTCCGTTCAGGGCTGCCGGGCTAAGCGCTTCACCCTGTTCATACATCCGGTGAGCTCTCATTTCAAACTCAGCAAACATCGTCTGCCGGAACACAGTACCCTTGAAGCCTTCCAGATACTGATTGAGCAGGATCAGCCGTTCCTTAGGGTCCGCTGTACGCTCCAGCAGACGGTCCACAAGCAGATTCTCGTTCACCGTAGAAGCCACTTCTGCCACAAACAGTGTATATCCTGCATACTGCGGCGGCTGGTGCGTACTGGCTGTATAGGTATGCATGGAATGCCCCATCTCATGCGCCAGGGTAGAAACGCTGTCCAGAGTGCCGGTATAGTTTGTCAGAATGAACGGATTGGAATCGTAGGTGCCGCTGGAGAACGCTCCGGAAGTCTTGCCTTTGTTGGGATACACGTCCACCCAGCGGGAGGAAAGCCCCTCTTCCACCTTGTTCCTGTAGTCCTCACCCAGTACGGATACAGCCTCCAGCACCATACGCTTCGCTTCTTCGTACGTATAGCGCTTTTCACTGCCCTTCACAAGCGGTGCGTATACATCATAGTAATGGATTTCATCCAGACCCAGCAGACGCTTTCTCAGCTTGACATACCGGTACATCAACGGCAGATGCTTTCTTACCGTATCCACCAGATTGTCATAGACTTCCTCCGGGATGTTGTCTGCCCCCATGGCCATCGCTCTCGAGGATGGATAGCCGCGCAGGGAAGCCTCAGCACAGGCCGCCTTCACCGCACCGGCGTAGGCAGACGCAAAGGTATGGATGTGCGCTTTGTAGGAAGCGTAATAGCTGCGGAAGGCTGCCTCCCTCAGTGAACGGTCATCCGAAGACTGCAGCAGAATATAGTTGGAACCGGTGACTTCCGTCTCCTTTCCTTCCCCGTCCATGACAGGTGCAAAGCTCAGATCCGCATCCATCAGATTCTCACTGACTTCACCGGGCACGGCCATGACTTCACCGAGTCCGGCCAGGATCCGTTCTTCCTTCGCGGACAGTGTATGTGCCTTCAGGCGCAGTTTCTCCTCCATGTTGAAGCGGTAAGGCGCCAGCTGCGGGTCATTGACCATCTCCTTCAAACGTTCTTCATCATTCTCCAGGATTTCCGGCTCAGCAAAGGACAGTACCGTCATCATGCCTACGTATTTGTTCATAATGCGGCCGTACATGATCTGTGCGTCTTCCGCGCGGGTATCCTCGCTCTTTCTCAGATTGGCATAGCAGAAAAGATTCTCCACCTTCCTTGCCAGCTCGGTCTCCAGATCCATAAAGCGGCGGATATTTCCCGCGGTATGCAGTGTGCCCCGGCACTGCAGGACTTCCTGCAGCAGTCCGTCTGTTTCTCCGAACGCTCTTTCCCAGGCTTCATCGCTCTCATACAGAGAGGTCAAATCCCACTGGTATTCTTTTTCAATCTCATTTCTTTCCTTCAGTCGCTCTGTCATAATGCACTCCTTATCACCTGCACATTGTACCATACACGGTATGACGGTCTGCTGTGAAAGCAGTTATAATGAATGCAGGAGATGATTGACTATGAAGAAACCGCTCATCTGGGGGCACCGCGGTGCCAGTGCGTACGCACCGGAGAATACACTCTTCGCTTTTCAGAAAGCCGTTGAGCAGAAGGCCGACGGTGTAGAGCTGGACATCCAGCTGACCAAGGACGGACACATCGTTGTCATTCACGACGAGTGGATCGACCGGACCAGCGACGGCAAAGGCTGGGTCAAGGACATGACCCTGGCGGAGCTGCGCAGGTTCAACTACAACCGTACCCATCCCGAATATGAACATGCGGACATCCCGACCATGGAGGAAGTCCTCGATCTGCTGAAGCCGACAGATCTGACCATCGACATCGAACTGAAGACCGGAGTCGTCTTCTATGAGCGCCTGGAAGAGAAGATCCTCGCGCTGGTCAAGGAGAAAGATATGGAAGACCGGGTCAACTATTCTTCCTTCAACCACTATACCTGTGTACGGCTCAAGGAGCTGAAACCGGATGCCGAAGTCGGCTTCCTGTATATGGACGGCATCATCGGCATTCCACAGTACGCAAAGAAGTACGGCATGGACGCGGTCAATCCCTGGATCCCCAATATCCAGTACCCGGATGTGATGAAGGACTGTCTGGAACAGGGACTGAAGATCAATGTCTGGACCGTGGACGACAAGGATGAAATCGAAGCCTGTGTCCGCACCGGTGTTACTTCCATCATCACCAACCGTCCGGACACCACAAGGAAGATTGTAGAAGACTATGAGTGAGACTGAACACTATCAGGATCTGCTGGACCGGGAAATCCTTCCCTGGCTCAATGATCACGTGACGGCAGGAAACCTGACAGCCAAGGACGGTGCGCGGCTTCGCTACTACTACGCTATCCGTCCTGACGCAAAGGCTGCCATCACGGTTGTGCATGGGTTCTGTGAATTTTTCGGGAAATACCATGAAGTTCTCTGGCGGCTTTACAAAGAGGGCTATTCCGTTTTCTTCATGGAGCAGCGGGGGCATGGAAAGTCCCAGCGCTTTGCGGAGCCGAAGGATCTTGTATATGTGCATTCGTTCAATGATTATGTCAGCGATCTGCATCTGTTTACGAAGAAGATCGTCTTCCCGATGACCCGGCATCTCAAGCATGTACTGCTCGGCCACAGTATGGGCGGTGCTGTATCCGCTCTGTATCTGGAGAAGCATCCGAAGGACTACGACGTTGGTATTCTTTCCTCCCCGATGCTGGCCATTGACTTCGGCAAGACACCTGCCCCTGCGGTCAAGGCAGCCGCTGTGGTATCCAAAGTGGCAAAGCAGGATCTGAATCCACTGCCCGGCCATACCCTGTTTGACGGTGTTCCCGACTTTGAGCACAGCAACGCGCTGGACAAGGAACGGTATGACTATCAGTTCGCCCTGCGCTGCAGTGACCGGGACTACCAGACCTGGGCCGGCACCAACGGCTGGCTGCGGGCAGCGATACGGGCTCTGCGCTCCATCCACAGGAATACCCGTAAGATCATCGTTCCGGTGTATGTTCTGAAAGCCGGGCTGGATACGACGGTGGACAACAGCGGTGCGGATGCGTTTGTGGGCAAGGTGGAAACCGGTTCCATGCACGTCATCAAGGATGCCAGGCATGAGCTGTACAACGCAGACGAAAAGAACAGGGAACTGTGGTATTCCCTGATCTTCCAGTATCTGAAGAAACATCTGTAATACGGTGCTCTGCAGCACCGTTTTTTATTCCATTGTGCTGCGGAACCAGGCAATGGTACGCTTCAGGCCTTCCTCCAGCGGAATCATCGGTGCCCAGTGCAGTTTTTCCTTTGCCAGTGATATATCCGGCTTCCTGCGCACCGGGTCATCTACAGGAAGGCACTCATGGATGATCAACGAGCCGGAGCCGGAGATTTCCAGCACCAGGTCCGCAATCTCCTGGATTGTACGTTCATCCGGATTGCCGATGTTCACAGGACCGATGAAATCATCCTGGTTCATCATCCGGACCAGAGCATCCACGGTATCATCCACATAGCAGAACGATCTTGTCTGCGACCCATCGCCGTAGATCGTAATCGGCTCGTTCTTCAGGGCTGCAACGACGAAGTTGGATACGACCCTGCCGTCATTCTCTGCCATACACGGTCCGTAGGTATTGAAGATCCGGACAATGCGGATATCCGTACCGTACTGCATATGATAGTCCAGAAACAGTGTTTCACCCATCCGCTTCCCTTCATCATAGCAGGAACGCAGTCCGATCGGATTGACATTTCCCCAGTAGTCCTCCGTCTGGGGGTGGACCAACGGATTGCCGTAGATTTCACTGGTGCTGGTCTGAAGCACCCTTGCATGGTGCTTTTCTGCGCATTCCAGGGCATTGATTGCCCCGAGTACACACGTCTTTGCGGTCTTCACCGGATCCTTCTGGTAATGCACAGGGCTGGCCGGACAGGCAAGGTTGTAGATCTGGTCAACATCAAAGTCATAAGGCTCTGTAACATCGCCCTCTATAAAAGTAAACCCTTCGGTCCCGATCAGGTCCTCAATATTGCGCCTGGAGCCTGAGTACAGATTATCCAGGCAGTATACGGTATTGCCTTCTGCCAGAAGTCTTCTGCATAGATGGGATCCAATGAATCCCGAGCCGCCTGTTACAAGTATGCTTTTCATTTTTCCTCCGTAATGTGATCATTCCTCGGATTACCGTTTTCCAGATAAGACCCGGATTGAATCCTCTGAATGATTTTTGTCGTGCTTTGTTCTTCTGTGTAGGGAAAGAAGAGAAGATCCGCGCCGAGCTTTCTGAGCTCTTCCTTTTCCCATTTCCAGTAGTCGTTGTTTTCGTAGTCGTTGCCGGAGAAGAAACAGTCGAAAGGCCGTCTGTGCCATTCCATGATCCGGGAAGGGTTGTCCTCAATGATGACTACTTCATCGACTCCTTTGACCGCTTCCAGTACAGCTTTCCTCTCCTCTTCAGGAATGACCGGATAATGATGCTTGAACTTCATCACCAGTTCATCGGAAAGGATGGCTACCCGCAGGTATTCACAGTGCTCTCCTGCATTTCTGATCAGTTTCAGATGACCTGTATGAAACAGATCGAATACGCCCATCAACAATCCTACCCGGTAATGTTCCATGCCATACACTCCTGCTACATTTTCTGCTTGGTCCAGTCATCGATGCCGCGCTCCTGCAGGATCCCGGCATGATCCTCTGTACCATAGACAATACTGACAGTCCGCGGACTGACAGCCTCACCATTATAGAACAGATCCAGGTATTCCAGTACTGTCTTTTTCACAATCGTCTGAAGTACACTGATTCTTTCCCTGTCTTCCCTGCTCCGCGTTTCCTGCGCGAAAACGGGATGCCCTTCTTCATTGAATCCGTCTACGGAAGGCTCCGGAGAGGTCATCATGTACTCCATCTCCATGTATCTCAGCCGGAAGAAATCTCCCTCTGCATCGTCAATATAGTAGGTAATATCTGTATCCAGCGGCGCTGCGTACTTCGGTTTACCGGTGTATATCCCGCTGAAACGGATCCCGGAGAATTGTTCCAGGAAATACTGGGAAGAGCCCATGGATACGAAATCGGTCAGTACCGGCCGGAGGGCAGACGCTGCGCCGCACTCTTTCAGATATCTGCTGCAGTTCTGCCGGCTTTGTTCTGCCTGTTCCTTGATCCGGTCTCTGTGGGACAGAATGTAGTCCCTGACGCTCTGCTGCCCATCATACGGGTATTCAGGCTGTACCTCGTAGACATTCCGCAGGATTTCTTCCGGTGTCTGGGTGCTCCAGGAAAGAACCCGGTCTGCCTGCGCTACATCATCACAGCAGCACAGGAAAGCCGCATGCCTGCTCATATAGAAGTACTCCGCAGGCGGGAGGGTCCTGTCTTTCTCCCGCAGCTTTGCGTACAGTTGCTGCAGGATATATCCGTCCCTTGCGGTAAGCAGTACTTTGTCCGCCTGAATACGGTGGATCTGCCGGACCAGAAAGCCGAGATAACCGATGAGCACCGGTGCACAGGCCATGACACCGAAGCGCTTCAGACGCTCTGCATCCGGCAGCCGATGGAATTCCAGAGGGCGGAACGGATCTTCAAACGCTGTACTGATCACCAGGCCAAGCATATTCCTGTCCTCCGGTTCCGCGGACAGCACAGCGTCATCATAGCCGCAGGCGGCTGCCAGGGACAGGCAGGAGGGAAGTGCGAAAGCGTCCAGACCGGCTTGCCGGGCAGGAAGAATATCTGCCTGCTCATTGTCGCCGATGTGCAGGATCCGTCTGCCGGGATACGCTTTCTGTACGTCAAGGAACAGACCTTCCGTCTTCAGTTTCCGGTATGCGCACGAGACGAAAATCCGCTCATATCCTATGATGCCGGTGTCATTCAGAATGTCCCTCAGCTGCTTTTCCGTCAGATACATATCCGATACCAGGATGACGGTTTTTCCTGCTTCCGCTGCGTATACCAGCAATTCCGCCACCGGTCTCCGTTTCCGGATGACCCTGCGCTCCGTACGGAGCTCCCGCTCCTTCAGATCATCAATACGGGCCTCTGCATCAGGATGCCTGCGCTTCAGTTCACCATATATTTCATCCAGCGTTAGATGATAGTCTGTGTGCTCGATTTCCCGCCGTTCATCAATCAGAGCAGTGTCCTCTGCCTGTTCGCTCTTCATCAGAACAAAGACATCGGACGGAACCAGTGTCCTGCGCATCAGGAGTGTATCAAAGATGTCAAACGAGATAATGTCATGATCTTCGATCATCCGTTTGAGGCCGTTCAGACGGTTCTCCTGCGGCTCTTCCACGATCGGCGCCTGTTCCAGCAGTGTATGGTACCAGGCATGGTAGCTGCTGCGCTCCGGACCGCTGTAGAAGGCCTCGATCCCGTAGCAGCGCGGCAGAATATACTCATTGACCAGCCCGGTACCGAAGTAAATGATCTTCTTCCCGGGATATGTTTCCACCAACCTGCGGAAGGAGAGATCCTCTCCCTTCCGTTCAATCACATGTTCCTGGACAGTGTCCCTGCTGTACATGCCCGCACGTACGAGGGCTTCCACCTGTTCCGTCTGATCAAAGGACTTCCGCAGACTGAACAGCACTGTTTTTCCGCAGGCATCCGCTTTTCGGTACAGATGCAGCATCCAGGGATCTGCTTCCTTCAGATGACCGCCTTCCTGCCGGAAGAACGTGTCCACCAGTTCAAAGCACACAACGTCCGCATCCTGCAGGGTCTTACGGATATCATTCCAGGAAAGGAACATCCGTCTGCCGTATGACTCCCGCAGTTCCCTTTCATCGAGACCGTACATATTCATCACCCGGATACCCACTGTGCTGCAGATCTGTTCAATGTCCCGGTAGGCTGCGTCTGCGTACTTCACCCGCTCCGTCAGGATGATCAGATCCGGTTTCAGCCGGACCAGGTCTTCCTTGACCACGATCGGCTTTCCGCAGAATTCTGCCTCATTGTACGCTTCCAGCGTCATTGCACCAAGAAAGCAGTACGCCGGATCAAAGCGTGCAATGATCTGTGCTGCGTACTCCCGGGTACCATGAAGGAGAATCCGCTTGCCGCAATAAGCCTGGAAATGCTCGTTGAAGTGCGCCAGGACATATTCCGGCTCTGTCAGCCGTGTGTGTTCTGCATGTTCTGCCATGTCAGTCCAGCTTTCTGTAGTAAACCCAGTTCCAGCCTGTCTTTTCCAGCATCTCCCGGATCTCCGGATACAGTTTCCGGGAGACTGCCGCGACCACCAAGGCTCCTTCAGCCGGCTGTGCTTCATTCACTGCCATGACCGGTCTGCCGAAGAGGACCGCGGGATTTCCTTCCTTTGAAGACACAATGAAACCGCCCAGGACAATACTGCCGTTCTCCAGCAAGGCTGCAGCGAAGCGCTTCGCTACAATGCCTGCGCCGTAGATGTACACTTCACGGCAGCGCTCCATCAATGCCAGGGTTTCCGGCTCGATGTAGTTCTTCCGGTAGCCGGTATCCAGGTGGGACACAAAGCTCTCATAGACCACCAGGTCTGTCTTTCTCCGGCTGCAGTATGCCCGAAGATCATATCTGCCGTTCAGCCGGTCATAGTAGGTCCGCGCCAGTTCATACATCCGGGAGATATTTGTCTTGCTGGCTTCTGTATGGATATTGTGTTCTGCCGCAAACCGGTTCATGTAGTAATAGTTCATCAGATAACCATGGAAATTCCTCGGTCCGGGCTCCCGGGTCATGACCGAATCCGGCCGGATGCGCAGAATGAAGTACTGTTTCCGGACATAGCGCACACGCTCTGCCAGCAGGATTCCGGCATGCGCAAAGTATTCATCCTCATGTTCACTGTCCACAGGATTGCGGATCTTCCTG
>JAEEYJ010000052.1 GCA_016291725.1 Solobacterium sp. | reverse complement strand
GAACAAGATCCGGTGACGATACCGGAGTGGTCACACCTGTTCCCATCCCGAACACAGCAGTTAAGCACTCCAGGGGCAAAAATAGCTATGCCTGCCATAGTGAATCGAGCACGCCGCCGGTTCTTTTTTTTGTTATAATTGCCTATGGATTTATGAGAGGTCCAGTATGAAGATGCGCACGATCGAAACAGGGAATCTGGAAGAAACACAGAAGCTGGGAGAACAGCTCGGCTCACATGCTGAAGAGAATATGGTGTTTCTGATGAAAGGGATTATCGGAGCCGGCAAGACAACGATGACGCAGGGAATAGCCCGCGGCATGGGTGTCAGGAAAACGGTCTCCAGCCCGACTTTTACAATTCAGAAAATCTATCATGGCACTTCCATGGACCTGTATCATATCGATGCCTACCGGCTGGAAGGAATCGAACAGGATCTCGGCTTTGAAGATGACTTTGAGAACGGCGGACTGACGGTGATCGAATGGTCGGAGTTCTTTCCGGGCATTCTTCCCGAAGAGTATCTCGCCATCGAAATCCGCCCGACCGGTGACACGGCAAGGGAGATTGTTCTGGAAGCGCACGGTGCTGCCTATGAAGCACTGCTGGAGGAAATACAATGAACTGGCTATGCATGGACACAAGCACGGCATTCCTGACTCTGGGCCTTCTGCAGGATAGCAGAGTACTTGGAAAAATACAGGAAAAGTGCTGGAAGAAACAATCGGAAGAAATATTCCCTTGTCTGATCCGTCTGTTTGATGAATGCGGGATGACCCCGGACGATATTGATGGTATTGTCATCTCCCGCGGCCCAGGAAGCTATACCGGGGTACGCATTGCCATGAGCATTGCCAAGGTCTATGCTTCGCAGAAGAATCTTCCGCTGTATACCGTCAGTACATTGCGGCTGTACGCCGGCAGAGAAGACAGCTGCCTGGTGCTGTTGGATGCCAGAGGCGGCCGTGCCTATACAGCTGTCTATGACCGTGGTCTGCTTCAGGGAGAGGAACAGGCTGTTCCTGTTCAGGGCATCGCTGCGGGAGACAGGCAGATCATCGGTGACGGTCATCTGATCGGTGCAGAGGATGTTTATCCGGATCTGGTTGAACATTTCCTTGCCTTGAAGGAAGACTGGCAGCTGGTGGAAAATGTACATCTGCTCGTTCCGGAATACCTGAAGCCTGCCACGGCCTATATGGTGAAGAAATGATAAGAAAGATGTGCGGAGCGGACCTGGACAGGATCGCAGAGCTGGAACAGCAGCTGTTTTCCAGTCCCTGGCCGCGCAGTGCCTTTGAATATGAACTGTCCGGCAATCCGTTCGCAGCCGTATACGTGCTTGAGGAAAACGGTGAAATCATCGGCTATGTGGACCGGTGGATCCTTTATGACCGGGCGGAGATCGCAACCATCGGTGTCTGTAAGGAATACAGACGGCAGGGATATGCTCAGCAGTTGATGGACCGCGTCATCGCCGATGCCTTGGAAGCAGGGTGTGAGAATATCACTCTGGAGGTCCGGGTTTCCAATGATGCGGCAATCCGCTTCTATGAAAAGAACGGTTTTATTACCGTCAATACCCGGAAAAACTATTATGAAGACAACGGCGAAGATGCCTGGTTGATGGTAAAGCCGCTGTAGGAGGTACAGGAATGACACTGATATTGGGAATTGAATCCAGCTGTGATGAAACAGCGTGTGCTGTCGTCAGAGACGGCAGGGAAATCCTCTCCAGCATTGTGTCCAGCCAGATCAATGTACATACGCTGTACGGCGGTGTAGTGCCGGAAGTCGCCAGCCGGATCCATGTAGAGAACGTCTCGGCTGTAATCTCGGAAGCGCTGCGGGAAAGCGGTGTATCCATGCAGGAGATTGATGCGGTTGCCTATACCCAGGGCCCTGGTCTCATCGGTTCTCTTCATGTCGGTGTACAGGCGGCCAAGACGCTGGCGTTCATCTATGGTAAACCACTGGTCCCCGTCCAGCATCTGACCGGGCATATCTATGCGAATTCCTTTGTAGGAGAGCTGAAGTTTCCTCTTCTTGCCCTGGTCATTTCCGGCGGTCATACAGAGCTGGTGTGGATGAAGAATGACTGGGATTACGAAGTGATCGGCGAGACCTGTGACGATGCGATCGGTGAGGCCTATGACAAAGCAGCCAGAGTACTGGGACTGGGATATCCTGGCGGTCCGGTGATGGACAGAATGGGCAGGCAGGGGAAGGAGCACTACCACCTGCCGACACCGAAGACAGCCCGCCCGTATGATTTCTCGTTCAGCGGTCTGAAGACAGCCGTACTGCAGCTGGTGCAGCGCGAGGAGAAAGCCGGCAGGGAGATCATCAAGGAAGACGTTGCGTATGCATTCCAGGAAACAGCGCTGGGCAGCCTGGTGGACAAGACCTGCGCGGCAGTCAAGGAATACAGGCCGGCGATGCTGGTGCTGGCCGGCGGTGTAGCGGCGAATTCACGGCTGAGAGAGATGATTACTGAACGCATGGAGGCAATTCCGGATACAGAACTGATCATTCCTCCGCTGAAATACTGCACGGACAATGCAGCGATGATCGGTGCAGCCGGATACGCTGCCTGGCGGCACCAGGCTTTCGGAACCTGGACGGATTCCGCAGATCCCGGACTGGAAATGCCCCACAATTCGTGAAAAATCCGTATTCTATCACAAGACCCGGAAAACATGCTACAATGGGGACAGGTGATAGTAATATGGATAAGAAACGGATTGTGCCCAAGGCGACCTTTCAAAGGTATCCTGTTTATTTAAAAGCGCTGAGAAAGCTGAAAAAAGAGGGTGTGGACCATATTATGTCCAAGGAACTGGCAGAATATGTATCCATTGAATCAACGACCATCCGGCGTGATTTCAGTTTTCTGGGAAAGCTGGGAAAGCAGGGTTACGGCTACAATGTAGACAATCTCATCCAAAGGTTCAGCGAACAGCTGGGTATGAACTTCGGAGAAAAGATCATACTTGTCGGCTGCGGCAATCTCGGAAGAGCACTGCTGAACTACAATAACTGGAACCATATCGTCGGTGAAATTGTATGCGCCTTTGATATTCATCCCGAAAACCATGAAAACGAGAGTGTTCCGGTATATCCATTGTCAGAACTGTCGGAACGGATGCCGGAAGGCTGCCGGATAGCGATCCTGTGCATCACCAAGGATGAGCAGGAGACAGTGAATCTGCTTGTGGACAATGGAATCAAGGGTATCGTGAACTTCAGTATGGAGCATTTCTGGGTGCCTCCGGGAATATCCGTGAAGGATGTGGACGTGGTATCCAGCATACAGGAACTGGTGTTCGAGGCGAATGCTGCACCGATGGATTTATGGGGACAGTAGAACGATGTTGATGGAAGTCACAGTACGCGAACTGTATGAAATGACCTGCAGCGGCTCTGATCTGGAAAAGGACCAGGCAGAGTATGTTTTTCTGCAGGGCTGGGTGTGTTCCGCCCAGGCGGATGGATTCACTTTCCGTGACGGAACCTATTTTGCGTATGCCAGAGTGGTATATCCAGCGATGGATCTTCCCGATGGAAGCGCTGTATCGGTTACCGGCCGGTATGTACAGACACCCGGTGAAGCGTATCCGTTTGAAATCAGGGCAACGGAAGTTCTGTGTGAAGGCAGATGTGCACCGGGGTACGTGGACAGGCTGAATGCTTTGCATCTGCGCATGCGTACACCGCACTGGTCGGCACTGTACCGTGTCCGTTCTGCTCTGATCATGGCAGTACACGAATTCTTCCAGAACCAGGGATTTGTGTGGCTGAGCACACCGTATACGGAAGACGATGCACTGCGTACGGAAGCGTACGCTGCTGCTTTCCGGGATGTATATACCTGTGGGCCGCATGGTTCAGACGGCAGGGAGCGCTGGCGGATCAGCGCAGAGATCGCCTTTGCAAGGCTGGAAGATGTAACCTCTTTGATGGAGGATCTGGTTCGCAGCTGTCTGGTCTATGTCCGGGAGAACTGTGAGGCGGAGCGCCGGTATTTCGATGAGCGTACACCGGGGCTGTCCGGATGGCTGGATTGCATGGAAAGCGCTGAATACGGCAGAAAGAAAGCCGCGGACAGGATGGACACAGCAGCCGATGTGCCGTATTTCCTGCTGGATTCCCGGAATCCTGCATCCGGTGCGAGGAGGAATGAAGACGGCAGTTTTGCGGACGCAGAGCTGGTTTTCCCCGGGTTCGGCACCATATGCACCGGCAGGGAAGAGGAAGAACGCCCTCAGGAAGACGATGATGAGATCCGCAGGGATCTGAAGCAGTACGGAGGCATGCGCCACGGCGGGCTTGTCCTGTACCTGGATGATCTTGTAAGTCTTGTGAGCGGTACAGCCCGGGAGGATGTAGAATAGAGAATGCGGACATTCTCTGTTTTTGTGAAGAAACGATATGCTTTATCAGGTCAGTCACGCTGCAAAATACTTCGGCGCCGATGCGGTGTTCGAAGACGTGCAGTTTGAAATCAGGTCGAATGAGAAAATTGCGGTTGTCGGCCGGAACGGTTCCGGAAAGACAACGTTTTTGCGCTGCATGTGCGGTGAAATGTCCTTTGATAAGGGTACTGTTTCCATGCCGAACGGAACGACCATCGGCTACCTTGCCCAGAAACAGCTGGAAGATGATGAACTGACGGTCAGAGAAACCCTGATGCAGGTCTATGCACGGGTCTTTGAACTGCAGGATGCTCTCCACGAACTGGAGGAAAAAATGACCGGTGAGGTCACGGACAAGCTGCTGGAGCAGTACGCTTCCGTGCAGGAGCGCTTTGAAGCACTGAACGGCTATCATTGGGAGTCGGAAATGATGACAGTGTTCACCCGCTTCGGCTTCCGGGACGCGGATCTTGACCGCAGGATCAACGAATTCTCCGGCGGACAGAAGACCAGAATCGCCTTTGTGCGGCTGCTGCTGTCAAAACCGGATATTCTTCTGCTGGATGAACCGACCAACCATCTGGATCTGAATACGATTGTCTGGCTGGAGAACTATGTACGCAACTATCCCAATGCCGTCGTGACCGTATCGCATGACCGGATGTTCCTGGACCGGACCAGCGATGTGGTCTATGATCTTGAGTACGGGAAAATGACCCGCTATACCGGCAATTACTCTTCCTTCGTAGAGCAGAAGAAGAACAGCATCGAACGGCGGCAGGCGGCTTACGAGCGCCAGCAGAAAGACATTGAACGGCTGGAGGCGCTGATTGACCGCTTCCGCTACAAGAAGAACAAAGCAGCCTTTGCCCAGTCCAAGATCAAGTATCTGGAGCATATGGACAAGCTGGATCCGGTGCAGAAAGCGGACGACCGCACCTTCAAAGCAAAGTTCGTACCCCGCCTCAAAGGCGGTGAACGCGTCCTGGAAGTAGAGAATCTGACCGTAGGCTATGATCAGCCGCTGTGTACCGTTACGCTCTCACTGCGCAGGGGCGACAAGGTTGCGGTCATCGGTGACAATGGTACGGGAAAATCCACCTTTGTCAAAACCCTGATGGGACAGGTGCCGGCGCTGAGCGGATCCTGGCTGTTCGGACACCAGATCGAAACAGGTTACTTTGACCAGCAGATCGCCCAGCTCTCCAGCACAAAGACCGTCCTGGAGGAACTCTGGGATGAGTATCCGGAGCTGGACCGCACAGCTGTACGTACCGTACTCGGACGTTTTCTGTTCTCTGCCGATGATGTATTCAAAACCGTGGATATGCTGTCGGGCGGGGAGAAAGTCAGGCTGTCCCTGGCCAAACTGCTGCTCAAGCAGGCGAATCTGCTGATCCTGGATGAACCGACGAACCATCTCGACATTCCCGGGAAGGAAGCTCTGGAGGATGCCCTGAGCGGCTTTACCGGTACGCTGCTGTTTGTATCGCATGACCGGTACTTCATCTCCCGCCTGGCGACATCGCTGCTGGTGCTTGACGGCAATGAAGCGGTGTACTATCCTCTGACCTACAGTGAATACACCGAAGCCAGGGAGAAGGAAAAAGCAGCCGTTGTCCAGGAAGAAAAGCCGGCGGAAGTGCAGCAGGAAAAGCGGGCACTGTCCCCGGAAGCGAAGCGCAGGGAAATCAAGCGGGTGGAGGAAGCGATCACCCGCAAGGAAGCGGAACTCGAAGAAAAACGCGCACTGCGCTTTGATGAATCGTATTATCATGATTACCGAAGAATGAATGAACTTGAAGAAGAAATCGATACGATTCATAATGAATTAGAACACATGTATGAACAGTGGGAAATATTGAATCAATAGAAGGAGTGTATTATGACTAAATGTATTGTTGCACAGTCCGGCGGACCGACAGCGGTTATCAACGCTACCGTCGCCGGCATCGTCAAGGCCAACCAGATGAACCCGGTCTATGATAAGGTTCTGGGCGGTCTGAACGGTATTGAAGGGGTCCTGCAGGAGAAATTTGTTGATCTGACGGACATGAGCGATGAAGAGAACCTGATTCTGAGGCAGACACCGAGCTCTGCGCTTGGCTCCTGCCGCTATAAGCTCAACCGCCAGAAGACGGAAGATATGGATAAACTCATCCGGATCATGGAAAAGAACGATGTAGAAACACTGTTCTATGTCGGTGGAAATGACTCGATGGATACCGTTGCGGCACTGAGCGAGTACGCAGCTGCCCACGGCATTACAAACAGAAGATTTGTCGGCTGCCCGAAGACCGTAGACAATGATCTGATGATTACGGATCACTGCCCGGGCTTCGCTTCCGCCGCAAAGTTCATCGCCAATACTGCGCTGCAGACATGGTATGACGTCAACGTCTATACCCGTCAGGAAGTCTTTATTCTGGAGACCATGGGCCGTGACGCGGGCTGGCTTGCGGCAGCTTCCTGCCTGAGCGAAAAGGTAGACGTACTGATCGTACCGGAAGTCGCTTTCGACAAAGACAAGTTCCTGGAAGTCGTATCAAAGAAGCTTGCGGAAACAAACCATTGCTATATCGTCGTCTCCGAAGGCGCACGGTTCGCCAACGGTGAATACCTCGCGGCGGCAGAAGCCAAGAACGACGGCTTCGGCCATGCAGTGCTGGGCGGCGCTGCCAAGTACCTCGAAGGCCTGCTGCTGAGCACAGGCACTACCAAGCGCTGCAAGGTGCTGGATCTGTCCACTGCCCAGAGATCCCACGCAACGGAACAGTCTCTGACGGATGTTACAGAGTCCTTCGAGCTCGGTATGAGCGCACATATGCGTTCCGCTGACCGGACCTTCACAGGCAAGATGGTCGGACTCACACGCAAGCCCGGCATCGACAAGTACGACATTGACTTCTTCGCTGTGGAAGCGGAAAAGGTTGCCAACTATGTCAAGAACTTCCCGGTCGCCTGGCTGCTGGATGACTACGCGGGCATCACCGAAGCGGCATTCGAGTACTTCCGTCCGCTGATCGAAGGCACACCGCAGTTCATCACAAAAAACGGACTGCCGGTATACATCAAGCCCTATTATCTGCAATAAACAAGACAAGGAGTCCTGCGGGACTCCTTTTCATAGAAAAACTGTATGACTCTGCGCTGGAGAAGGGATTCGAACCCTTGCACGCCGTGAAACGTCTGCTGGTTTTCGAAACCAGTCCCTTCAACCGCTTGGGTACTCCAGCGCAGAACCATACAGTGCAGAGCCATTATAGCATACCGAAGATCATAATGAAACGATTTTGCACGTGTGCAGGAGTTGGTATAATAATAAACAATCGGAGGAAAACCATATGATGAAATTTCAGGATATGCCGTATGAGCGTCCGGATATTGAAAAGGTAAAACAGGAGCTGCTGGATCTGAACAAAGCAATGTTCGATGCCCGCTCATCGCAGGATGCAGAACAGATCTTCCTGGCCAAGGACAGGCTGGAAAAGCACGTTATGACCATGAACCAGCTTGCCCAGATCCGCCAGGATATCAACACAAATGATGAATTCTACGTAAATGAAGTCAAGTTCTGGAACAAAGCACTGCCGGAACTCGAGGAAGTCCTGGCGAAGTTCAATGAAACACTGGTGTTCTCTTTGTTCCGGGTTGGACTGAGCAAAAAATACGGAAGCATCGTATTCGAAAACGCTGAACTCGATATGAAGGCCTTTGCACCGGAGCTGGTGGAGGATATGCAGCGGGAGAATGATCTGACCCATCGGTATGAAAACCTGCTGGCATCCGCTCAGATTCCCTTTGAAGGCGGCATATATACACTGTCGCAGATGACACCGTTCAAGAATGATTTCGATGACGACCGGAGACTGCGTGCCTGGAAGGCAGAAGGGCAGTGGTACAAGGACCATCAGGCAGAGATGGATGAGATCTACGATGAACTGGTCCACCTGCGTGACGGCATGGGCAGAAAACTGCATTACGACGGCTATACCGAACTGGGCTACTACCGTATGCACAGGAACTGCTGGACGAAGGAAGATATTGCGCGCTTCCGTGAAGGAGTGCAGAAATACGTCGTACCGGTCGCGGAACAGATCTACAGAAGGCAGGCGGAACGGCTGGGCAAGAGCTATCCGATGAGCTTTGCGGACAATCAGCTCGAATTCCGTTCCGGAAACCCGAAGCCTGCGGGCGACGCAGATGCGGTACTGGCGGCTGCTCAGAAGTTCTACGACGAGCTTTCTCCGGAGACGAGTGAATTCTTCCATACCATGATGGAAGGCGGACTGATGGATGTACTGTCCCGGGAAGGCAAGCGCGGCGGTGGATACTGCACAGGTCTGTACGACTATGAAGTACCGTTCATCTTTGCCAACTTCAACGGTACCAAGGGTGATGTGGAAGTCATGACACATGAGGCAGGCCATGCGTTTGAAGCCTGGGTGAACCGCAGCCGCAAGCCTGTCAGCACCATCTTCCCGACCATGGACGGAGCAGAAGTGCATTCTATGTCCATGGAATTCTTCGGCGAACTCTGGGCAGAGGACTTCTTCGGCAAGGATGCCCGCAAGTTCCTGTACAGTCATCTGGCATCGGCACTGACATTCATCCCCTACGGAACCATGGTTGACCACTTCCAGCACGAAGTCTATGCCAGACCGGATATGACACCGGCAGAGCGGCATGCGGTATGGAAGGAACTGATGGGCATCTACATGCCGTGGGAGCGTCTGGACGGAGAGATTCCTTTCTACGCTGAAGGACAGCACTGGCAGCTGAAGCATCATATCTATTCCCTGCCGTTCTACTACATTGACTATTGCCTCGCGCAGACAGTAGCCCTGGAATTCTGGGCAATGATCCAGGATGACAAAGACTACGCTTGGGAAAGATACATGGCCTACACATCCCTGGGCGGCAGCGATACCTTCGTGGCGATGCTTGACAAAGCGAGGCTGGAGTCACCGTTCTATCCGGATACACTGAAGACGATCTGCGGAAAAGCAGCGAAGTATCTGGAAGCGTTTGATCTCACAGGAATTGAATAGGAGAAGGAACATGAACGAAACGGAACGCATCATCGCACTGTCGGACGCTTTCGGCCCGAGCGGATTCGAGGACGAAGTGGCAGAGATCGTCAAGGAAGAACTGAAGGACATCGGGACACTGGAACGGGACTCTCTGATGAATCACCGGATGATTCTCAATCCGGAGTCCACCGGTCCGAAGGTTATGCTGGATGCTCATATGGATGAAGTAGGTGTCATTGTCCAGGCAGTCAAGCCGAACGGAACCATGAAATTCCTGACGCTGGGCGGCTGGTCTGCCCCGAACCTGCCGTCTTCCGCTTTCCGTCTGCGCAATGGCAAAGGTGAGTTTGTAAAGGCTGCTGTTGCAGCCAAACCGCCTCATTTTGCGTCAGCGGCAGACAGGAATGCACCGGTCACGGTGGATAATATGGTTCTGGACTGCGGCAGTATCAGTCAGCGGGAGACGGAAGAGAGCTTCGGTCTGGGGATCGCTTCCCCGGGTGTACCTGACATCAAGTGTGAATACAATGAAGCGAAAGGCCTGTTCTACGGCAAAGCATTCGATGACAGGATCGGTGTAGCCGCGCTGATCCAGACGCTGAAGGAACTGCAGGGGGAGAAGCTTCCGTGCCAGGTGCAGGCTGCCTTCTCTACCCAGGAGGAACTGGGTGACCGCGGTGTCTATGCCAACTACAAAGCACTGCAGCCGGATATCATGATCTGCTTTGAAGGCTGTCCCGCGGATGATACATTCACAGAACCCTGGCTGATCCAGTCCGCAATGCGCAAGGGACCGATGCTCAGGAACTATGACGTAATGATGCTGACGAATCCCCGCTTCCAGAAGTACGCTGTGGATCTTGCCCGGGAACTGAACATCCCGGTCCAGCAGAGCGTGCGCTCCGGGGGAGGAACGGATGCCGGAAGAATCCATACGGAAGCCGTACCGAGCATTGTGATCGGTATCCCGGTGCGCTATATCCACAGCAGCAGCTGCTACTGTACCTTTGAAGATTACCGCGCTGCCGTGGATCTGGCTGCAGCGCTCTGCCGGCGGCTGGACGCGGCGACTGCTGCTTCATTCTGACGGCTTGATTGACACACTTGCAGAATGTTATAATATCTGCGGTTTACGGGAGGAAAGAATCATGGGACTGAAGGATAAAGTAATGGGATTCATCGCACCGGAAGTAGAAGATGACGATGATGCCGAAGAAGTGGTCGAAGCAGCAGAACCCAGAAACATCAGCCGCTACGAAGAGAAGCAGAATGCGAACATCAAGTCGCAGGTAGCCGCTGACACCAAGATGGTGCTGTTCGAGCCGCGTACATTTGAAGAAGCAGAAGAGATCGCTATGCATCTGAAGCAGAGAAGGGCGGCTGTCGTCAATCTGCACAGGCTGCAGAGAGACTATGCGCAGAGGACGATCGATTTCCTTGCCGGTGCAGTATTTGCACTGGACGGCAAGATCCAGAAGATCGGACACAACGTCATCCTTTGTTCTCCGAAATCCATCGGTGTTGATGGAGAGATCTCTCTTGAGAGCGGCGACGAGTGATTCTGAAATACTGATCAGGCTCCGGGATCTTCAGCAGAGAGCGTACCGGCAGGGCATTCATGCCGAATCCGGCTTTCTGAGTGAAGAAGATACTGCTATGGCAATGCAGGCATTCAAGGGCGATGGTTTTGTACGCTTTGACGGAGGCTATCCTGATGCGCTGAAAAAGAAAGTCATCTTTCTTCGTGATGAAGAGGATGACTTTTCTGATATCGTCTGCCTCCGTGCACAGATCGACAAACGGTTCCGCCCCATTACCCACCGTGATGTGCTCGGAGCCCTGATGCACCTGCAGATTGAACGGGACAGCTTCGGAGACCTCTGGGTGGAGGACGGCTTTGTCTACCTCTATACAACAGAAGTCATGGGGCGCTTCCTGCAGGACAATTTCACCCGGATCGCGGACCAGTATGTGTCTTTTGAGGCACTGAAGGACCGCCCGTCCCAGCAGTTCCGGTACAAGGAAATCCAGGCAGTGATGTCCAGTACCCGGCTGGATGCGGTGGTCAGCGCACTGGCGCATGTCAGCCGTTCCCGGGCGAAGGAAATGATCCGCCAGGGTCTGGTCCAGGTAGATCATGTCACGCTTGTAGACGCTGATGAAGTGTGCAATAATAACTGTAAAGTTTCCATCCGTGGGGCAGGTCGTTTTATATTGGTCGGTGAGACCTACAGAACGAAGAAAGGCCGCATAGGTGTGAAATTCCTGCAGAGCATCTAGAAAGGAGCCGCCGATGTCATCACCCAGACCAACATTCCGAGTACTGAAGAACGGGTATGACCGCTTCGCTGTTGATGACGCAATAGAGAAGTACGCGGCTGAGGTGGAAGACCTGCAGAACAAGCTGAAGGTCTATGAAGAGCAGATCGCCCGGATGAGCGACCAGATGAACGCTCTGCAGACCCAGTACCAGAATATGGCGAATTCCCTGGATGCGGAGAAGGCCGCTGCGGAAAACATCGCCAGGCTGTCATTGAGGGAGGCCAATGAGATCATCGGTACAGCCCAGAGAAATGCGGACCTGATTGTCCGGCAGGCACTGATTACAGCAAGGGAGATCCTGTCCGAACTGTCCAGGCTGTATACCGATGCGAACATTATACGGGAGTCCACCAGAGCCAAACTGGAAGGGCTCATTAAGGAACTGGATGAATTCCGGCTGCCGAAGATGCCGGAAATGGAGTGGCTGAAGAAGGCCGAAGAAAAGATGCGATGAGCGGGGACGCGCCGCTGTACCGGAAGAAGAGAGAGTCTGTGCATGGTGGAAACAGAACGGAAGGTACAGAAGGACATCACCCTGTGAGCGTCCGCGGATCCTGCGTTACAGGATGAACGAGTGCGCGGTGAATGCTGCGAACTAAGGTGGTACCACGTGAAAGCGTCCTTAGACAGGGCGCTTTTTTTGGAAAAGGAGAACAGATATGGACTACAAAAACACCTTGAGAATGCCGAAGACTTCATTTGAAATGAGGGGAAACCTGGCAAAGAAGGAACCATTGATTCTGAAACAGTGGGAAGAGGACAACTATTTTGAGAAGATGCTGGAGCGCCATAAGGGCGAGAAAGCGTTTGTTCTGCATGATGGTCCTCCCTATGCCAACAACAACCTTCATGCCGGTACGGCGATGAACCGGGTAATCAAGGACTTTATCAACCGGAGCCATGCAATGAACGGCTACTATACACCGTACTTCCCGGGATGGGATACGCACGGTCTGCCGATCGAGAACGCGATCCAGAAAGCCGGTGTAGACCGCAAGGCCCTGTCAGAAGCGGAATTCCGTGAGAAGTGCATGGAATATGCCAAGAAGTGGATTGATGTTCAGATGGGTACGGAAAAGCGCCTGGGACAGATTGCGGACTATGAGCACCGCTATGTCACACTGGACAAGCATTTTGAAGCAAGGCAGATCCGTTCCTTTGCCAAGATGGCCCTTGACGGACTGATCTTCCAGGGACTCAAGCCAATCTACTGGTCTCCCTACAATGAGACGGCGATTGCGGACTCCGAGATCGTCTACTTCGATAAAAAGGACGCTACGATCTATGTCGCCTTCAACGTAACGGACGGAAAAGGACTGCTGGACGCAGATGACAGGATCATGATCTGGACAACGACGCCGTGGACCATCCCGGCGAACCAGGCGATTGCGGTCAATGCCGGTCTGGAATATGCAGAAGTCAGGACAGAGAAGGGCAAGCTGGTATTCGCTCTGAGCCTACTGGAAACACTGAAGGAAAAGCTCGCTCTGGAAGAGGCAGAAGTACTGCGGATCTTCAAGGGAAGCGATCTGGAGTACATCCGTGTCAAGCATCCGTTCTATGACCGTGAGAGCCTGGTCCTCACTGCAGAATATGTCAGTGCAGAAGATGGCACCGGCTGTGTACACATCGCGCCTGACCATGGTATGGATGACTTCATTGCGGCGACTGCCTACGGAATCGGCTTGCTGCAGACAGTCGATGAAAGAGGCTGCATGACAGCGGTTGCCGGCCCGGAACTGGAAGGCCTGTTCGTGGAAGACTGTTCGAAGAAAGTCATTACGATGCTCAATGAATGCGGTGCGCTGATGGGTGTGGAGACGGTTGTCCACAGCTATCCGCATGATGACAGACTGAAGAAGCCGGTCTACTTCCGGGCAACGAAGCAGTGGTTCTGCTCCATTGACAAGATCCGCAATGAACTGCTGGACCAGATCGAGAACCATGTTAAGTGGCACAATGAGTGGGGCATGGTACGTATGTACAATATGATCCGTGACCGTCAGGACTGGTGCATTTCCCGCCAGAGGCTCTGGGGCGTACCGATTCCGATCTTCTACTGTGAAGACGGTACACCGATCATGGAGAAGGAAGTCTTTGACCGGATCGCCGATCTGGTGGACGAATACGGTTCCAACGTATGGTTTGAGCGGGAAGCAAAGGATCTTCTGCCGGAAGGCTATACCAACCCGGCATCTCCGAACGGTATCTTCCGCAAAGAGAAGGATATCATGGATGTCTGGTTCGACTCCGGATCATCCTGGAACGAACTGGAAGCGCATGGTCTTGACTATCCCTGCGATATGTATTTCGAGGGAAGCGATCAGTACCGCGGCTGGTTCAACAGCTCCCTGATCGTCGGAACGGCCGTCAAGGGCGGAGCACCGTACAAGGAGATCCTCTCACACGGCTATGTAGTGGATTCCAACGGCATCAAGATGTCCAAGTCATTGGGCAACGGTGTCAACCCGATGGATATCATCAATGTAAACGGTGCGGATGTCTTCCGCCTCTGGGCTATGATTTCCGACTTCCGCCAGGATGTACGCCTCGGTGAGACCAATATCAAGCAGGTATCCGAACAGTACCGCAAGATCCGCAATACCTTCCGCTTCCTCCTCGGCAACATCAACCCGGAAGACTTCGATCCGAAGAAGGACCTGCTCCCGTATGAAGAACTGACACCGGTGGACCGCTACATCATGGTCATGCTGGATGAAGCGGTCAAGCAGGTCAGGGAGGACTGTGAAAACTACGATTACGTAGATGCAAACAAAGTGCTCATGAATCTCATGACGAATGAACTGAGCTCCTACTACTGCGATTTCACCAAGGATATCCTGTACTGCGATGGACAGAATGACCTGCGCAGGCGCCAGGTACAGTCTGTGTACTGGACGGCTGTTGACAAGCTTGTGAAGCTCTGGGCACCGTTCCTGGTCTTCACTGCCGAGGAAGTCTGGCAGAAGTTCAACAACGACGAGGAAACAAGCGTCCATTATACCCACTTCCCTGAAGTAGAGAACTATCCGGATGCGGAAGAACTGAAGAGGGTCTTCGCTTCTCTGATGGATCTGCGCAGTGCCGCAATGAAGGCACTGGAGGAAAGCCGCAATGAAGATCTGATTCATTCAGCCCAGGAAGCTGCTCTGACCATCAGCTGCCCGGATGACCTGCGTGCTCTGGCCCAGGAGACACTGGGCAGTGCAGCGGCACAGTGGATGATCGTCTCCCGCGCAGACTTTACAGCAGGAGAGGATACAAAGGTAGCGGTCAGACGTGCAGAAGGCGTCAAATGCCCGCGCTGCTGGAACTACACCGAAGAAGCGGACGAAGAGGGCCTCTGCCCGCGCTGCCGCCGTGTACTAGGCAAATAAACATGGAAAGCTCTGTATCAATGCAGAGCTTTTCTGTGCTACAATGCCCACATATGGAAAAAAGGAACAAAGAAACAAAGCGTCCCGTACGGACGTCCTATACCTACCGCTTCAAGGTAAACCGCAGTGATGCACTGCTGGATTATCTGCTGGGAAGGCTGGATCTCTCACGCAACAGTGTCAAAGGCCTCCTTCATGACCGCAAAGTGCTGGTCAATGGTACTGTAGAGACCCGTTTTGACTATCCGCTAGCCAAGGATGATGAAGTCCGGATTGCCAAAGAGCCTGTACGGGCAGCGAGCGCCCAGCAGAGCCTGAAGGGAAAAGGAAAGAAAAAGAACCCGATCAGGCGCTGCATCATCTACGAGGATGATGATTTCCTGGTCATCAATAAACCAGCAGGCCTGCTGTCGGTGGAAAGCGATACCGAGAAGGAATGCGCCTATGCCTATGCGGCAGACTATCTGAAAATCCGGGACCCGAAAGCACGGCCGTATGTCCTGCACCGCATTGACAAGGAAACATCGGGTGTTCTTGTCTTTGCCAAGAACATCAAGCTTCATTCCATGCTGAAAGGGCACTGGAATGAAGACGTAAACCTGCGGGAGTACTATGCCTTGGTGGAAGGGACACCCAAGGAAGAAAAGGGCACCTGCACTGTATACCTGGCTGAAAACACCAACCATATCGTCTATGTATCCCGCTCCCGCAGTGCAAAAAAAGCAGTCACGCACTATGAGACGGTAAAGAAGAACGGTATGTATGCATTGCTGCGGGTGCGGATCGATACCGGCAGGAAGAACCAGATCCGGGTCACGTTCGCTGACCGGGGATTCCCGGTTGTCGGCGATGAGAAGTACGGACATCCGGAGTCACCCATCGGCCGGCTGGGACTGCATGCCTCCGCACTGGAGTTCATTCATCCCGTCACAAAGCAGACCCTGCACTTCGAGGCAAAGCTCCCGGCAGAATTCAACCGGGTGTTTGCAGTAAAAAAGCCGGAATCATAATTCCAGCTCTGCATAGACGGGTACTCCATCACTTGGGAATGTTCCCATGAACAGGCTTCCGAGCGCTTCTGAATGAAGCACCGGGAGCTTTTCTGATGTACAGATGCATTCCTCCCGGCGGTAGGGTGAGGCAGCACTGCGTACAAACCGTTTGACAGCTGTTTCCTGGACCCGTACGCTGTGCAGTCCCCGCACCTGCACATCTCCGCATACAACCAGATTGTCTTCTTCCATCCTGGCAGCCAGCAGCTTTTCAGCGAAGCCATCCGAAGGCCGGTTGAGACTCATGCATACCACATTCAGCTGCACGTCTTCATGAACCAGTGTGCCGGCAGTAACCGTACCGGGCAGGCGAAGCGGAGAGCTCTTTATGAAGTAAGTGGATCCGTTTTCCAGCCGGAACAGATCCCTGCGGTACAGAATGCAGGTACGGAGTGTACGCTTTCCGACGGTGGCACCGCCGCCGTAGAAGCGGTATACCCGTGTCAGGGGCCCCAGTTCTCTGAGCATGTATTCCTCCAGGCTGCGTACGCAGACAATGTCCGGGTCATAGATGTGGATCATCTCGTTTACTGCTTCCGCGCGCCGGGAGAAGCTTCTCTTCATGGCTGTTTTCAGGTTAATGGACAATATACTGATCTTCATAGCTTTATTCTAACAAAAACTGCAATGCCGGGGCATTACAGTTTGATTTCTTTATAGGCTTCCCAGGGCAGGCCTTCTCTGCCGAAATGACCGTAGTTGGTTGTCTGCGTGTAGATCGGGCGCTTCAGATCCAGTTCCTTGATGATGCTGGAAACCGAGAAGTCAAAGTTCCGGTTGATGATCTCCACGAGCTCCTGGTTGGAGTACTTTGATGTACCGAAGGTTTCCACAGCGATGGAAAGCGGTTTGGCTACACCGATGGCATAGGCGACTTCCAGCAGGCACTTTCCGGCCAGCCCGTTCGCAACGATGTTGCGGCAGACATAGCGTGCATAGTAGGACGCTGAACGGTCTACCTTGGTGGGGTCCTTGCTGGAGAAACATCCGCCGCCGTGGGGTGCATATCCACCGTAGGTATCGACGGCGGTCTTTCTGCCGGTGGTTCCGGAATCACCCCAGCTGCCGCCGACGATGAAGCTGCCGGAGGGGTTGATCAGGAACTTCGTGTTTTTATCGATGTACTTCGGATCAATGACAGGCAGGACTACTTCCCGGATGATGTAGTCACGCAGCGCTTCCTGTGTGATGTCCGCTGTATGCTGGGTGGAGATGACTACGGTATCGACACGGGCAGGCACACCATCGTGGTATTCTGCCGTGACCTGTGTCTTGCCGTCCGGACGCAGGAACGGTGTTCTGCGGCGGACTTCCTCCAGCTTCTGTGCCAGACGGTTGGCGCAGTCGATCGCAAACGGCATCAGGTTCTCTGTGTCATCCGACGCATAGCCGAACATGATTCCCTGGTCGCCTGCACCAAGCTCTTCGCCGTCCACCGCGAAGTTGATCTCTGCAGACTGGCGGTTGACCTTCAGGATAACGTGGTATTCTTCCTCATAGCCGATCTCACGAAGCACACGCTTTGCAATCCCTTCATAGTCAATGACCGCGGTTGTGCCGGCTTCACCGAATACCAGGATGAGGTCGTCCTTGATGGAAGCTTCGACAGCCATGTGTGCGTTGGGATCCTGACGGATCGCCTCATCGAGAATACTGTCTGCGATCAGGTCGCAGACCTTGTCCGGGTGGCCGCTGGTAACGGACTCGGATGTAAAGAATGATTTTTCCATTAAAAAACTCCTTCCTTGTCTTCTTGCGGATTCAGAAAGAGATCATGAGATATAAACTCTTTCTTTATCGATGTCAGCATTACCACCTTACCCTGCGGCAGGCTGGTATGACGCCAACGAGCTGACCCTATTGCGCCAGTCTAGATAAAAGACACTACTATTCTACAGTAAACGCAGGATTTGTCCACAGCATCTAATGTTTTTTAAACCGCTCCCCCTACGAAGATCTTGCCTGAACCTATGATATCATCTGCTTGTAT